>JAXHSZ010000099.1:0-3178 GCA_034190725.1 Thermodesulfobacteriota bacterium | reverse complement strand
AAAACAACCAAAAAGAAAGCAAGAAATTATTATTGTTCTTCTCATTACTTTTTCCTCTCTTTCTCTGTCTTGACATGATCAACATGTGAAAAATTAAAGTGAATGGTTTCATCACATACAAATATAAAACAGTAGTGTCAGGTTTAATTTCTTTATATTTTAATAAGATACAATTGTACTATAGTTTGAATCCTGCAAAAAAGGGTTTGAGAAACAACTGTCAACAATCAATCGGACTTCCTCCATTCAGTCAATGGGATGAACTTTCGGGTGGATGGGTCTGCCCTAAAGATCCTCCATGTATTGCCTCCCTTGTGACTGGTAGAGCTGTAATTTATAGGGCCGGTGAGCCCTCCTGTATCGAAGTTCCTAATGGTCTCCATGGCATCTATAAATGCTTCTCTATTCAAATCTGGACCAGTTCTCTTTAATCCCTCTGCCGTCATCATAGCTAAAACCCAAGCCAGGGTATATACCTTCCCGCGATAGGGTTTTTCCGTACCTGGGTGATATCTGAGCGTTATCTCCCTCATCTTGGCAGGGCCGGGGCCCTTATCATACCAGGAGTTCGCAGCATTGACGGCGAAAAATTGTTTTGCTGCATCTCCCACTAACTCTATAACCTCCTCTGAACATAAAGAATAGCTTCCGAATACCGGAACATGTAACCCGTATTTCTTTAAGTCCCTCAACAAGACAAATGCTGGAGTGCTGCCGGGGAGAATGATGTGATTTACTTTATCTCTTTTGAGATTCATTACTTGAGAACTGGCATCAATTGCTTCTGTATTGAGAACTTGCTTGGAAACCGGGGCAAGGTTATAGGATTTAAGCCGTTTCAAGGCAGACTCCAGGTCAACTTTGCCAGCTTCATTATCAGGGTAAACCAAGCCAATCCTTGGTTCTTTGGGGTTCAGGTCTTTGAGAATATAATCGATCAGCACGTTCATTTGGCCGGGATAGATGTCCTGAATGATAAACATGTATCGTTTAAAGGGTTTTACTGTTATTTCGGGGCTTATAAGAGACAGAAGTGGTATTTTTTCCTTGTGTATTGATCTGCTGAGTGCGGTCAGAGCACTGGATGAAGTTGGTCCCATTAAAATGAATACTTTATCTTTGAAGACAAGTTTCTTGAAGGCTGATAAGGCCATTGGAATGGTATAGCGGTCATCCTCAACGAGTAACTTGATCTTTCGACCATTGATCCCTCCTTGGTCGTTTAGATGCCTGAAATAGCTTTGTATTGCTTGAGTTGCAGGGACGCTGACAATGGCTGCCGGACCTGTCTGGTCAAGGATAGCACCTACTTTTATGCTCTCTTCGGTCACCCCCGGGATCTCGTGAGCATATATACAGGTCCTTTCTGTAAAGAGAATACTCAGACTGATAACACAGAGAAAAGGCACGAAACGCTTCAATACCAATCTTTTCATCATGGTGACTCCCTCCTTGCTCATTTTTCAAACTTTGGGTCATATTACCTGGGGCAGAATTTAACAATGCCACAATGCCAATTTTTGCCACCTTCTGACCTCTGATCCTTTATCTGTAACATCGAAGGCAAGTGTGCATGTTACCAGATCCCACACAGATTATAGATGTTTGGTTATTTTTTATGCTATGAGTTGCTAGAGCTTGATGAGGAGTAGCGGCTGGAGCTTGATGAGGAGTAGTCGTCTGCTTTGTTGCCGATCATGAATGTCTATTTTCACAGAATAACTTTCGTTCGGTTGTCAATAGCAGTCTGTTTCGTTTCTCTCTGAGGTAAAAATGATTGCACTGAGGTGCGGCCTTCAGGACATCGCCTCCGGTGCTTTGTTAAGAGTCATTTGGCTCCTTTTGATAGATAGTTTCTCCGTCATGTTCCAACTTGAGTATCGAATAAGCAGCTTTCCCACCTTCTTTTTCAATCAATACTGTTGCCTTGAGATTCTTGTACAGTTTCATTGGGGGTTGCTGCCCCGGCCACGGAAGGAACACTGGCAGTTTCTCTTGATGGGCAAATGTGACGTGTAACTTGCCCGTTGGTTTCATTGGGGGCGGCCCATCAATCCATTCACCATTGAGCCCTCGCATCTTGAAAGAGCCCTGCCGCTCTTTCAATTCCGGAAATATGGAAGCCATGACAGTGATGGTTTTGCCTGATGTCTTGGGTCGCTTAGTCTCTGAGGTAGAATTATCGACAGTACATGAAGCCACCATGAGACAGACAAGAATGATACCAAGGTTCTTCATTTCTTTGCTCTTAACGATGAGTTCACCTGCCGGGAACCTATTGTGGAAAGGTTTCTGACAGCATTCAATTCTTAAGGAGCTATGGGAATAGGCCACCCCGGATTCTCAATCGAGTGTGAAACGACTGATTATGCTAAGGTTTTTTCAAGACATACAGCACTTTTTATATTTCTTTCCGCTTCCGCAGGGACAAGGATCATTTCTGCCAACTTTAGTCTTTCTTCCGACTGAACCCGGAATCTTATCGGTTTTTTTGCTGTACCCAATTTTGCCATTGAATTATCTTCCTTTTAAAAGGCACAACGTGCTTTTCAGCAGACGCGGTTTCTTGCGCTATGCTGCAAGAGCATGGTTTTGCCATCAATGTTTTGTAATCCTTTTTGATTACTCTTGCTCTTGATATGCGGCTCCATGAATAATATCGGCAAAAAGTCGCCAATTGGCTAGATTTGGATCGTTATCAATTTCCATCTCTGAATAATAGTTTTCGATATCATTGGTAGATGCAATGAGAGCTTTTAGAAAAGATTCTAAATCTTGGTTTTCCCAGGTATCACCATCATTGAGATACTCGACTAAGAAACCTTCCAAGAATTTCTTGAAATCATCTTTCGTATTAATTGCGTTTAAATATATGTCGATATCTGTTTCTTGATCACTCATTTTTTCACCTCCCACTACTTAGATTCTAGAGGATCAATTTTGCTTTTTAACTCAATTGTCGTTCATTTAAATGCTATTTCAGATAATGTCCTGATTTTCTTTCCACCATCCTTCCCATTTCTCGAAGCAATCTCCATAATTCCTTCCAGTCAATTCTGCTAATGCCCTGATCACATATGAATGAGCCGGTTCACGAATATATCGCATTTCCCCCCATTGACGATTGAATTTATCATCTAGCTCATTCTTTAGCAGAACTATCAACGGTTCTATGGCC
>JAXHSZ010000098.1:0-11786 GCA_034190725.1 Thermodesulfobacteriota bacterium | reverse complement strand
AAAACCAGGGAGCTGAAGAAGAAAGCGACCAAGAAAGCCTTTGATTTTTCCAAGGGCAGGAAGGAACGGATCGAAAAACTCGACGAGGAAAAATACAACCGGTTGTTGCAGGAACATATTGGCAGTCCTGACTTTTCAAAAGACACCCCGTCTTTGAATCCTACCGTATTCTTGTGGGAAATATCTTGTGCTTCCATATCTTTCCCTCTATCTGTCGGAAGTCCCCTTTTTTTTTTGATTATTTCTGCCAATTTTATCATAGATTGCCTGTATTACATTTCATCAATTACACACTGTACAATGTCTGAATCAATCTCTTCTGATTCAGTGCTGACACCAGCCAATAAACTCAAATCACAGACAGTATTTATCATTCTTGGTATTCCTTTGGTATGATCATATATCTTTTCCATTGCATCTTCTTTGAATATATTTTTGCCCAATCCTGCTTTCTTTAAACGATGTACAATATAATGGATCGTATCATCATAGTTCAATGGGTGGAGATGACATCTGATGGCTATTCTTTGGTCCAATGGACTTAAATGGGCTATTTTCTTGCGCAATTCCTGTTGGCCTATGAGCACAAGGGTCAGTAAAAACTTTTCATTGAGCTGAAAATTGAGCAATAACCTGAGTTCCTCTAATGTTTTTTCATCCTCGATTAAATGTGCCTCATCTACTATTATGAGGGTATTCCTCCCAGTTTCCGCATTGTTCATCATCTCAGCATCGAGTAAATGCGTAAGTTGAACTTTCGAGCCGTTTGTTTTTTTCTTTTCAATACCCATTTTGTGAAGGATATCTGATAAGAAATCAAGGAGGTCTGTATTTGGATTGGTTATGAGTGCTATCTGATATTCGTCACTCTCTTCCAATTGCCGTACAAGGGATCTACTGATCAAAGTCTTACCGCATCCCACATCTCCGGTCAATAGAGCAGCACCCTTTCCTCTCTCTATTGCATACAATAACCTCATGAGGGCTTCTTCATGTCCCTCTGAATAAAAGAAGAAATTTGGGTCCGGTACGTTATCAAATGGGGCTTTATTTAATCCCCAGTATTCTTCATACAATGCAGGCTCCTTTAGCGATTGGTACCTTATTCTGCAGGTTTTCGCTCAGTGCCCTGTGGAAAATTCAAGAAAGTCTATAGACAGCTTTGTCTTTTCTATCGGCTTCATATCGGCATTCCTTTAGAAAAAAGAAGAATTTCTATGCCCTTTCATGTCTTTTAATAGACTTTTTTGTTTGTTTTTTATCAGCTCAAGTTTGCCATATTGGATTTGTATCCATCTTCTTATTTATTCTTTGTTTGCCCTGATATCGCAAAGAAATCTCATTACCGGATGGACATCAGGGAGTTTCGCAAGATCCGTTCACGGATTCGAGGCTCACAGGTTTCAGGTGTCCGGTTTCGGGTTGCAGATTCAAGGAAGAAAGCGGTGACAACTCAGAGCTGTGTGTATGGAGAGAACTGTAGGGTCGAAAAAAAGCTATGATGCTTGAGTGAATCGTGTATTTCTGGTCTTTCTCTCTTCGGACACCTGAAACCTGATACCGAAACCACGATTTAAGTGTTCATGATGATACATCCTTACAACACAAGAGCATCAAAAAAAAGCCTGTGAATGGTTACGTTTCATATTAATATCGCAAAAGTAGGGGCAATTCATGAATTGCCCCTACTGGAAATGTTTTCGTCGTTTGTATTTTATTTGTGATTGAATATCAATCCGGAAATGAGATATTTTTTGCTAGGTCAAGGAAGGCGAAGATTATAACTGTAAGAATATATTGGGCATGAAGGGGCGCATTGCAAAGTGCCTTTACATCTGGATCTGCGTGAGATTGCAGAAAAAGGCTGTTTATTGATGGACACAAATGATTCTATTCCCGCCTGTTGTTTGCTCGCACTTCAAGGATAGTTACCAGACTGACTATTATCGCTGCCTGCACCAACAAAAGAATTGCATCCACTGTGCGTGCCTGTCTGAGAACAATAGCACTCAGACCCATACACGCGCAGAGAAAGAAAATAAAAAAAACACTTTGTCTCTTACTGGTTAAGAGGGTCTCTAAACGATGGTGGAGATGATCCTTGCCCACGTAGTCGATCCACTCTCTGAAGTTTCTCACTCTTCGGGAGGTTATTCGTGCTATTGTGATGTATATCATATCAAATATGAAGATCCAAAATATAAGTAAAGGAGTGGACACTGAGACTATTGGATTATTATCAGCCCACTCGCTGAGTATCGCAAGGGATGCTAAAATAAATCCTAAGAAATTACTTCCTGCATCCCCTAAAAATATACTCGCAGGTCTATTTGATCTGAAGTTGTATGGTAAAAACCCTATGCAGCTCCCCATTATGGCAATAGCTATCCATCCAAGAAAGGGCTGGTTTGTTTGAAAGGCGACTATTCCAATGAAGAACGATGTGATTATACCTAATCCTGTAGCTAATCCATCCATTCCGTCAAAAAAGTTGAAAGAATTAGTAATCCCAACCACCCATAAGAACGTCAAGAATACATTTCCCACAAGTCCGAACGGTGTATTTGGAAACAGATTCAAGACTATTCCTGAACCAATAATGATGCATGTAGCAAGAATGTGAATGACAAGCTTTAATCCTGCTGAAACCTCTCTTATATCGTCTATTATGCTTATTGTGAATATGAAGCTTCCGCCTATTAAGATAGCGACCAATTGTGTTGTATAGATGTTATTGCTGCAGATCGAACCAATAAAAGCCATATAAACAGCAGCACCCCCAAGCAGAGGAGTATTTTTATGATGAACCTTTCGATCGTCAGGATAGTCTAAAATCCTTCTTTTTTTTGCAATGTGCCTGAGCAATGGAGTCAAAATGAAAGAAAGGGAAGAAGAGAGGAGAAGGATATAGAGCCACCTATACCCACCTGTTAAAAAGATGTTCCTTGTATTGGGTATCAATAATGCAAAAAAAATCAATAGGATTATAAGATATGACATTTTGCATGGATGAAAGCTTCTCATAGCATCTTCAGATCTCCTGACTTTCTGTTAATACACTCTTTACCTCATTGATCACCCTTGCCACTTCATCAAAAGACAGGGAAGGATAAATAGGGAGAGATAGGGCACTCTTCCATATCCTGTCTGATTGAGGAAAATGGGATATGTTCAGGTAAGAATGCACCGGATTGTATACAGGGCGTTCACAACTTATGTTTCGTCTTTTCATTTCTGCAGAAATAGCTTCAACATTTCCCAGTACCCTTATAACATATCGGTAAAAAATATGTTCTCTGTCAGGATACTCTCTGGGCAATAAAGCGGGGATATCTCCCAATTCCGAAGTGTATCTCTCTGCAATGGATTTCCTTTTGTTCAAGAAGAAAGGAAGTTTCTCTATTTGAGACATTCCCAAAGCACCCTGAAGGTCGGTCATCTTATAGTTAAAGCGGATTTTATAGTCATCCTTATTGTCATAATCACGGAGGTCTCTTGCCTTCTCCAGGAGATCCTCGGAATGCGAAAGAATCATTCCACCTTCTCCTGAGGTTATCACCTTAGTTGCATAAAATGAAAATATCGACACAACACCAAAACTTCCCACATGTTTCCCATGGTATGAGGCACCTAAAGCTTGAGCACAATCTTCTATCAACGGAACCCCCAGAGAGAGTAATTCATCGAGATCGGCAGGAAGACCAAAGAGATGGGGAACAATAATGGCCTTTGTTCTTTCAGTGATGGATTGTTTTACATGTTCTGCATCAAGGTTGAAGCTGTCCGGTACAATATCTGCCAGAATTGGAGTTGCCCTGACATAATGTATTGCATTCAATAAGGCACTACAGACATAGCTTGGAATGATCACCTCATCTCCCTCACCTATATCAAAGGACAGCAAGGCTAAGTGAAGAGCTGAAGTGCCTGAATTTGTCGCCACGGCTCCCTTCACTCCAATGCGTTGAGAGAGCTCAGCTTCAAACATCCTCACATACTCTCCTAGAGAGAGATGCCCAGATCGTAATACAGCTGATACAGCATCGCAATCTTTATCATCCAGGGTCGGTTTGGAATGCTGGATTATCATTTATAAAAAGAGGTCCTCCCTCCCCTGGTGGGAAGGATTGAGGGAGGGGGAAACAGGCTTTAAAAACAGAAATACTTTACTATTCAGCAGTTCTTCGTCCCACATCACATCCCCCATCAGGGGGAGGAATCTATGAAGATTAGGGTTTTAAATAAATAAGAGCTTAAAAAAATATCCCTTAATTCAACAGCATTGGCTGTTAAGCAGGGCTGCTGTAAGAGCCGGCTGCTTGCTTCATTTTTTTCTTATACGCAAAAGCCCGGCAAGCATCCGAATAGGCATGCAAATCTATAATCCCCTTATACATACAGCATGATGGGAGCTTGGAGTTCAGAAGAAACAAACGAAGCAAGTAGCCGGTAAGTTATGAATTTGGCTAAACGCACAGGTCGAATACGTTGTAGTCTTTCAGAACCATTTACGCGGAATACCAAAGTGTATTTTATCTTCTTTCCTTCTTTTGACCAGGAATGTCTTTAAAGCCTCTCTGTCTTCTTTACTCATTTCCAGAAATGACACGCCCACATTATACAGAAGTTCGCCATTTTCCGGTGTAAGGTTATACCAGCGTACCTCTCCTATGGGTTTTATAGTCCTCTTTGGTTCGCCATCCAGATCAATCTCCATCTTGAGGTGGTTCTTGCCGAGGCCCGACGTGGAAGATGCGATATGGAGACCCTCAACCTGCACTATACTTGTTACCAAGGATGTTCCGTTAAGAGAAATGCTCTTTGTCTTGGCATGAATCGGTGCAGAGGTGATTCCTTGTTCGATTTCTGTGTTGACTATAACGAACCTTGCGTCTAAAGAAACGCTTACCCTCGCATACTTACGTCTGTTATTCCGCTTGTACTTTAATTTCTTATCATTATCATTCATCGGCACTCATATTACTTCATCATTCGTTCGTAATCAACTATTTATAAAAGTACCTCTCTTTTTCTATCGTCCATACTCTTGAATTGCTTTAATTCATTGAATAAGACTGCTCATGAGAATAGAAATCAGGCTCATCCGATTTTTGCGTACTTGATAACTATAAAAGCCTACGATAAAAGCATTAGCGACCGATGGCCAGTTAGACACGTACACATTTTTCCTCTTTGGGAAGCCCTCTCACCCTTTTTCAGGAGGACCTTTCTAAAGAGGAAATATGTACCACAAAATTGATCCAATTCTTGATTCTCATCCCTGACTTCTGGATACAAGTTACAACATATACATACACAATGCTTAAGAAACTGTCCAGAAACTCCTTTCATAAAGAGAGCCAAGACGCGAATTCAAATCCCATCTTTCATATGTCCCTTGCTGGAGTTCATTGATAAACCTCGATGGTTGGAAAGAACTCATATAGTGATTCCGGCTACTGTCTTTTTGGGGGCAGCAGATGTAGAGTTCATCCATGGCCCTTGTGACAGCCACATAAAAGAGTCTTCTCTCTTCCTCTTCCCCATTTGGCTCAGCGAGACTTCTTGAAGACGGAAATCTTCCGTCTGAACACCAGATGATAAATACAACCCTCCACTCCAACCCCTTTGCTTGATGTATAGAGCTTAAAATAACCTTTTCATCATCATCTGCATCAACTCCTGTCTGCTCTGCAGAAAGATCAGTAAGCAAGGTCAATTCACTGAGAAAGCGGCCTGTTGAATTGTATTGAAAGGAATAATTGCCTAACTGATTGATATCTTCTATTCGAGATTCAAAATTTGGAAAATGGTCTTGTATATACCCCTCATAAAGCTGATCCATTACAATTCGAATCTTGTCGGCAGGGGAATCCTTTATAGAGGGATTTGCCACATGCTTTAAAATACTCTTGAATTTCTTCAGGCTTCCCATTGCCCTTTTAGAGATCAGGCTGGATACTTCCCTTGATTCAATTGCTCCCAAAGGGTCGTCACTGGAAGAGACAAAAGTCCAAATCTTGTGGGCATTGATCTTGCCGATATCCGGAAATAACTTGAGCACTCTCTTCCACGAAAGCTCATCAAAGGGATTTACCACAATCCTCAAAAACCCGATGACGTCCTTTATATGAGCCTGCTCAAAAAAACGTAATCCTGACCTCACCTCAAAAGGGATTGCCCTCCTTGTGAATTCCATTTGAAGTTCCATGCATTGGTAATGTGCTCTGTACAAGACCGATATATCATTGAAAGAGAGGTGTTTTTCATCCCTTAAATCCTGAATCCGATCCGCAACAAAATCTGCCTGTTGCGTCACATCATTCAGGGGAACCACAGCCGGTTTTGGCCCACTTGTTCGAATGGCTGTAAGCTTTTTCTGAAATTGTCTCTTGTTATGAATGATACTGGAATTTGCCAAATGGAGTATCTCGGGAATGCTTCGATAATTGGTCTCCAACTTAAATACCGTTGCATCGGGGTAATACCTGGGAAATTCCATGATATTGGCAAAATTCGCCCCCCTGAAAGAATATATACTCTGAGCATCATCACCCACCACCATGAGATTGCCATGGAATGAAGCAAGCAGGTCTATGATGTCTGCTTGAATTTTATTTGTGTCCTGGTATTCATCCACTAAAATGTATTGAAATCTTTCACAATACATCTCTCTGATCTCAGGATATTCTTCTAAAAGACTCTTCCAAAGAAGCAGAAGGTCGTCAAAATCTATGAGGTTGAGCCTTCTCTTGTTGGAGGAGTATAATTCAGCACTCCGTATGATCTCATCCGTATCTTCCAAATAAAATGAATACCTTCGTCGAATGATATCTTCTATAGTACTCCCAGTATTGACGGAAAGGCTGATGATCTCTCTCAGGACTTCACCCTTTGGAAATCTCCTTTGGCTGGTATCGAACCCTAACGCAGCAATACAATTATTTATGAGGTCCTTGGAATCTTCCCTGTCCAGGATCGTATAATTTGTATCATAACCAATGACTTGAGCATGTCTTCGAAGGATTCTGTTGCCTATATGATGAAATGTGCCACTCCACAACCTCCTCGTTTCCATTTTTATAAGAGACTCAACCCTGTAGAGCATCTCTTTTGCCGCTTTATTGGTAAATGTGACCAACAGAATTCTTGTGGGATCCACACCCCGGTCTATCAGATGAGCCACCCTGTAAGTCACAGTTCTGGTCTTTCCACTGCCGGCACCGGCAATGACCAGGAGAGCGCCCTTGTCCGCTGTTACGGCCTTCAACTGCTCAGGATTCAATTCTTTATCATAGTTTATCGAGGGTGTAAAGGAACAAAGGGGCGATTTTTGAATACACTCTTTTCCGGTCAATCTCTTTCTGCCTTTTCTTTCAATTCGTTTAATTTATTCAATGCCTCAAGTGGGGTCATAATGGATATATTCAGTCTTTTCAATTCTTCCTTGAGAATATTTTTGGGCGATTCGAATAAACTCAACTGGTATTGATTTTTTTTGGGTCCACTGTTTCTTAAAATGGCAAGCTTGGGGAATCCACTTTCGTTCAGCTCTCCTTTTTCAAGGTTCTCTAATATGTCTTTGGCTCGATCAATAATTGCACTTGGGAGGCCTGCCAACCTGGCTACCTGAATGCCGTAGCTTCGACTGGTTCCTCCCTCGATGAGCTTTCTTAAAAATATAATACGATCATTCCATTCTCTCACGGCTATATTATAATTTCTCACCCTTTCTTTTGTGGATGCCAATTCCGTGAGTTCATGATAGTGGGTGGCAAAGAGAGTTTTTGCCCGAAGTTTGGGCTGATCATGTATATATTCCGCAACCGCCCATGCGATGCTCACACCGTCAAAGGTACTGGTTCCCCTTCCGATCTCATCAAGGATGATAAGACTCTTGCTCGTTGCATTGCGCAGTATATTTGCAGTCTCATTCATCTCCACCATAAACGTACTTTCACCCTTTGCCAGATTATCAGATGCACCTACACGAGTAAATATTCTATCCACAAGACCGATTACAGCCTCTTTCGCAGGGACAAAACTCCCCATGTGAGCCATGAGAACAATGATGGCGACCTGTCTCATTATGGTGGATTTGCCGGCCATGTTGGGCCCGGTGATTATTATCAATTGGTTCTCTTCACAATCAAGTATTGTGTCATTGGGGACAAAGCCCTCACCCAGGTTCATCTGTTCAATGACGGGGTGTCTCCCATCTCGTATTGTGATCCCGTCTTCCTCGTTGATTATTGGCCGGACGTAATTATACATATCTGCTGCTTCTGCCAATGAACACAACACATCAAACTCAGCAATGGCTGCAGCTGTGCGTTGTATCCGCTCGGTCTGCGATGATATCTTTTCTCGAATCTGATTGAACAATTGAAATTCCAGTTCAACCTTCTTGCTTTCTGCATCCAAAACAGTGGATTCGTACTCTTTGAGTTCCTGATTGATATATCTCTCGGCATTGACCAGGGTTTGTTTTCTTATGTAGTCATCAGGCACCAGGTCCGAATTCGCTTTGGTAACCTCAACATAATACCCAAAGACCTTGTTGAATCCCACTTTCAGAGAATTGATCCCTGTCCGTCTCCTCTCCTTCGCTTCCAGGCTTGCTATCCAACTTTTGCCATCTTTACTGATCTTCCTCAACTCATCAAGTGTTTTGTCATACCCATTCTTTATCAATCCCCCTTCCCGAATGGTAAAAGGAGGGTCCTCCATGATGGATTCTTCAAGAAGATTGAATATATCTGTTAATGGATCAAGTTGAGAGAAGATTTCCCGGGCAAGAGAAGAATTGAATCTTTCCAGTACTTTTTTTATGTGTGGCAGTCGTTCAACAGATGTCTTTAATTGGATGAGGTCTCTGGCATTGACACTTGACAGAGAGATTTTGCTGTTGATTCTCTCTAAATCATAGACATCCTTCAAAAGATCCCTTATGTCTCGCCGAATGATGGCCGCATCCTGCAATTCTGAAACTGCATCCTGTCTTTTATTGATATTACTAATATTTAGGAGAGGATAGCTCAACCACTTTCTAATGGTTCTTCCTCCCATTGGTGTTATTGTTTTGTCGAGTATCCCTATCAAGGATCCCTTCTTCGATCTGTTCTGTAGTGTGTAAAAAAGTTCTAGATTTCTCTTTGTTGTTTCGTCTACCACCATGTAGTCAGTAACATCATAAAACAATAAATGATTTAAATGATTGAGTTTTGTCTTTTGCGTGTTCTTTACATAATGAAAGACACCTCCGGCAGCTTTGACAGCTTCTTTCATATTATCAAAGTCATGATGAGAGAAAGCAGTCTTTTCAAAATGATCGGAAAGCAACTCAATGGATCGATTGTAATCGAAAACACCATTATCAATATATGTGAGTACATATTTCTCAAGAGATTGAAGGAGACGCTTCAAAGAACCATTCCCGTTCAAGGACTCTGGTGCAATAATCTCTCGTGGATTGATTCTTGCGGACTCTTCCATCAATGCTTTAAAGTCATTCAATTCCGTAGCCTTAAACTCGCCTGTAGAAAGATCCAGAAAGGCTATGCCGAAGTTTTTTTCATTGAGAAAGATACTCATCAGAAAATTATTCTCAGAGGCTTCCAGGCTGTCTGTGTCAACGACCAAACCGGGAGTAATGATCCTGGTAACTCGCCTTTCAAGTATCCCCTTTCCTTTCTTGGGATCCTCTATCTGTTCACAGATAGCCACTTTGAAACCATTTTCAATGAGCTTGGTAATGTATGGTGAGGCTGAGTGATACGGAACGCCACACAAAGGGATCGAGTTTTCTTTGTTCTTGTCTCTTGTGGTAAGAGTGATGTCCAATATTCTCGATGCTGTCTCTGCATCTTCAAAGAACATTTCATAGAAATCACCCATTCGGAAAAAGAGGATCGCATCCCTGTGGGCTTCCTTTATCTCAAGATATTGTCGTATCATTGGCGTGAGGCTTGGCATTACATCACCGATACAGGGTATTCAATATATAACCAGTGTCCATCCTGAAATGAGATATTTATTGTTCTTTCCCTTCTGATTCCTTGTGTATTATCGTATCCCATTTCAAACACTGGGGACATTTCCACTTCATTTCTTCTGATTCAAAACCACAGTTTTGGCACCTTAATTTCTTCTCAGGGAGATCCAGAATCTTCAGCAAATCCTGATACTCAGTGACCAATTCATCGTGTAAACCTTGTCCGACGATTATTTTCCCGAGTTCTTTCCGAGCATCTATAGAAGTCGGATCAATCTCAATTACAGACCTTAACTCTCTGACAGCGTCTTGTACCTCGCCTCTTTTGTGGAGATACATTGCGAGGGCCAGGTGAATGTGTGGATTGTTTTTATCCTCTGCACACCTCTTCCTCAAGAAATTCTCAAATCCATGGGATTTCTTCTTCTCAGAGTATGAATTTTCCAACCTATCATACACAAGATGTGTGAAAGCCGGATTTATTTTAATCACATTCCTCCATATAGAGATTGCCCTTGCATATGCCTTTTGTGAAAAGTGTAGATCTCCGAGATGAATGAGAGCATCTATACAATTGGAATCCAACATGATGGCTCTTTTAAATGATTTTTTGGCTGAGTTTATGTCGTTATTTTCAAAAAAAATCTTTCCCATCTCTGTCTGAAGATGAGCCAAGATGTTGTCATCGTTTGTTTTTCTCAGAACCGATATTCTCTGTTGAATTTTAAAAGCTTTTTCCCATTCCTTGATCTCCTCATAAAGCTCCTCAAGTTGAATATGAGCATCTAATCGGGAAGGTTCATTTTCAATGACTTCTTCAAAAGAGGAGATGGCTCTCTTTATAAAACCCGCTTTTTTGAAATCCAGACTGAGATCATACATGGCCTGCACCCTGGTCTCCCTATCTATTGAAGGACGAAGTATAATACTCTCATGTATTCGTATGGCTCTCCCAACTTCGCCCTTGGTACGAAACAGATTACCCAAAGCCATATAGGTCTCAATGGTGTCCGAGTTTATTTGAACTGCTTTTGTAAACTCTTCTATGGCCTGATCATGGTTATTTGAAAGGAGATAATTGATGCCCTTTAGAAACGCGGTGCTTTCTTGTCCTTTCTTTATGTCAGGTTTTGAGACTGAGATTTTAGATGAGAACCAGCCACGAATGACAAGTCCAAGAAAGAGACCGATCAAGACCAGGACGACGAAAAAAAAATAGGGGTTTGACACAGGCAGATCCACAGCTCTCCTCGCTATTCTTCTATCTGGTTGTCTTGACTCTTTGATTCGGTAATAGGTAGGTTTCTCAGCGAATTCAACTCCTTCTCCAATTCAAGGATCTTTTTCTTGTGTCTTTTCACTTCCTGCTTGAGTGTGAATCGGCTATATGCGCCGACAACACCGGCAATAAGGATACCTGCTAAAACAGAGATAAAGACCACTAAGAAGAGAGGAGTTGTCCATATATCTTCAAAATAATAGTATCGAATGGTCACTGATTCCAGGTTTTTTGTGGCAAATGTTATTGCCAGTATAAAAAGAAATGTGATGAAAATCGTCTTCAGCAACCTCATGAGATTCCTCCTTTGTATACTTGTATTTAGGTCTATATCTCAACCAATTCCAACTTTCCCCAGGCTGCCATTTCCCTTCCCATTATGATAAGTACTCCCAAAACGCCCTTGATTCCACTTGCGAATTGTAAAGCCTTTTGGAAATCCGTTTTGTCTTGTATGAGGTTTCCGATAGATGTGGCAGCAGCATCAGCCAAAGGTGTAGATTTCGACAAAAC
>JAXHSZ010000097.1:0-4006 GCA_034190725.1 Thermodesulfobacteriota bacterium | reverse complement strand
CCAACGTTTTCTTTATTCCCAATTTTCCGGTAATCCTCTTGTTAAATCGTGAGAAACCCGTTCATCGGCCAGACACTTATGTGCCTTTTGATCGAAAGTAAGCCAGATCCCTTTCAACTCTTTTGCCAATGAAGAATAGCACGCATCGTATCCGGTCAGCCCCTTCTTTATAAAAGGAACAGCCTGTAATGCAAGCTTTTCTGTCATGGGGTGTCTGAATATCCCGCTGTTCAAGATCGGAATCATTGCCTTTATAAAGGCGCTGTGTCCTGATGGATGAATACGGCACAATACTGCATACACCTCAAAGCAAAAGAGTTCAGGCACAGCAAAAGATTCGGGATGATCAATCAGTCTTCGGAGAATCGCATCAGCATTGGGATGGGATTCATCCTTTAAAAACCAGCGAACAGCTACGGAGGCGTCTAAAACCCAGATCATCTTCCGTATCCTCTTAATTCTCTCAAGACATCAATACTGTTCCCACTGTCTGTACTCTCATCTTTCAAACTCTCAATGGTCTCAAGCAGACATTTCTTTTGCTCCTCTGCCTGATAGTCCAGAAATCTTGTTTTGAATTGTTCAGGTGTAATGAGAACGGCTTTGATTTTTTTCCCTTTACTTACCAAGACAGGTTCGCCTGTTCTGGCGAGTGAATCCAGAACCTCTCCTAAATTGTTTCTGATTTTGAGTGCATTTACGGTTTTCACGAGAGACTTCCTTTCAATGAAATTATCTGGGAACAGAACAAAAGCAATAAATTTACTTGTACAGTGTATAACATCAAACTATACATGTCAAGTGTAGATATGTATACACACCTATGGTCTACTCAAATAGAAGTTGGCATTTGGACATCTTACAAGTTGTAAGTATCGGCTATCAGAGTATGTTATATTTTCTGCAATAACACTTGACATAATTGTGATTACGCATATAATATACGTATAAACATGGGAGGATGCAATGAAGACAGCGACAGTCGGGGAAATTCAAAAAAACTTTGCCGGTGTATTGAGAAATATCAATGGGGGTGAAGAAATAATAATAACCAAAAGGGGGAAACCCGTGGCTAAAATAACATCATTGGGCCCTAAAACCGAAATCAAGTGGCCTGATTTTTACAACGAAGCCATTGAACTCAAGGGGAAACCTGCCGCAAAAATCGTCATTGAAAGCCGTGAGGACAGATTTTAAGTGCTCTATATAGATACCAGTGTTATCGTGAAACTTTATATTAAAGAAGAGCATTCGTTGAATGTATCGAACTGGATTATAGACAATAATGAAGCTATTCCCTTAACAAGTTTTCATGAACTTGAGTTCAGTAACGCTATTCAATTAAAACGATTCAGAAATGAAATGACAATGGATGAAGTTGCCCTCATTATGTCAAGATTCAATAAGCATGAAAATGAAGGCATTTATTATCGCCCTCATATCAACTGGACTGATGTATTTCAATACGCCATTGAATTGTCAAAGAATTACACGGAAAGCACAGGCTCTAGAACATTGGATATTGTGCACATCGCCTTAGCCATTTCGATAAAAGCAGACAGGTTTCTTACATTTGATGCCAGACAAGCCAAAATTGCCTCCCTCACAAGACTTATAATCGAAGATCCCTTTTCCCACTGAGAGATCTCCTCATGGCACGTGCGAAAAAAAACGACAGAGAGTGAGAAGTTACTGTAGTCATATAGAGAAGAGAATCATTCCGGGAAGAGCATATAAAGTGATGCTGCTTTCCTGGGAAGCTACAGACGAAAAACCCCATATCTCTATTTGAGAAATGGGGTTTTGTAATGGAGTTTGATGTGTAAAAGGTCTATCTCTCTCTCCTTTTCACATATTCACTGTATTCAACCAAATTTGAAAGAACAATGGACGCTTTCTTGCCTGATGAAAAAGAATAGAACCTGCCGCCCTTGAGACTGGTTGCCTCTTCAGTAAAATTGGTAGTAATAATGGGCTTTTTGTATTTATGCATCCAGTCTAAGACCAAAGCCTCCAGGAGGGGCTGGAAACTGTCAAGAAGCCTCTCCACAGTATTTTCATCTATGTCGTTCAGGTCAGTAATGTTTACCAATTGCGAAAACACGGAAAAAATTGAGGGGTCCACAAAGTCTGATCTGAGAAGGGACGTAAGCTTTTGTGCAAAGCCTTCTATTTCTCCTTTCTCGGATGTTCCGAATACGGAAAAAAAGATGAAGAGAAGAGATCGCACGAGTTTGTCGATCTTTGACGATTGCGAGACTTCATCTGAAGAATCATCCTCTTCATCATCTTTTTTAATATCTATGAAAGGAACGAGCATCTTCTTAAACATCGTGGCAAAGTTACTGTTCATTGAAGAGACAAGAGACGGGAAGCTGGAAAAGCCGTCGAATCCCATGAAAATCAGAGAATCCACTTCATCCAATTCCAAAAGTACCTCTGGCGCCTTGAGGTAAGCTGTAAAATTACGATCGCCTGCTGGATCAACGGGATTTCCACGACTCCATCGAGGAGGAAATATCTTGTCAAATTCTGCAATGGTCTCTTCAGAGAGATCTATTACGTTGAGGCCCCGGGAAGCGCATGCGTCTGCGCAGAGAACCCCGTAACTGCCGCCTGGTGTCATAATGGCTACATTCTTCCCTTTTGGAAGCGGCTGCACTAAGAATCCCACGGCTATGTCCAAAAGTTCGTCGGGAGTCTCCGCTCGTATCACTCCGGCCTTTTTAAATGCACTGTCCCAAACGTCGTTGGACCCTGCAATATTCCCGGAGTGAGAGAGTATTGCCTTTGCCGCCGCTGCCGTCCTTCCGGGTTTCAGGGATAACACCGGTTTCTTCATACTCACCTTGCTCACCTTTTCCACAAATCTCTCTCCGTCATTTACTCCTTCGATATATGCCAGAATGACCTTTATATTCGGATCGTCGCCGAAGGCTTCAATGTAGTCCTCAATCTGTATGTCTGCGGTGCATCCGCAACTGATATATCTGTGAAAGCCTATATTTCGATTGGTCGCAGACGACACAATGGCACCTCCCACATTCCCTCCCTGGGTCACAAAACCAATAGGACCAGGCAGAATCGGTATGGGAAACATGAACGCTCTTACTTCTGATGATGCGCTATAGTATCCCATACAGTTCGGGCCTATAAAACGTATGTTCCCCTTTCTGGCAATGCGTACGACTTCGTCCTGAAGTTTCCTTCCTTCTTCACCTGTTTCTGAAAAGCCTGCAGATATAATAACTCCTGCTTTCACCTTTTTCTTCACACACTCTTCCATCACCTCTGGTATGGCAGGTGCTGGAATAACGAATACTGCCAGATCCACAGGTTCATCATCGGGTATGTCGAGCACCGATTTATACGCTCTCTTCCCGACAATGATCTCCTCTGAGTTGTTGACGGGATACACCCTGCCTTGGAACCCATTCATGGCGCTGGTAAAAGTGGAAAAACCCCATTTATTCCAGTTATTTGAAGCCCCTATCACTGCAATGGATCGAGGATCGAATAATGGGGCCAATTCTGTTGTGATTCTGTTGTTCATAATTCATTCTCCTTTGCGCATACTCTGTATTTTTCTGGCTTTTATCTATACCCTTCAGGGAAAGTAGATCTTTTTAAGTCGAGGAACTATATACTAAAGATAACGTAGAGTCAATTGATTTCATGTCTCTTTGCGCGCACATCTCATCTGAAGGACCATACGTTGATATTGTAAGGCTGATTTTAACCGAAGGAATACATTGCGTATCTTGAGGAATAAAATTTGAGTCTGACGTAGAGATTGATGAAAGTAGCGATTTAAGGATGGGCATTCCCTCTTTCAGGACAGCTCTTCTCACGAAAACTGAAGATTATCACAAGACCCAACAGCCCTGAAAAGGCGTTCAAAAAAACCGTAGCTGGGAAAGCTAAGTAACCATTTTTCTAGCGAGACTTCAGGCGGTTTGGGAATGCTCTCGATGTCGAGCACCGCACCACAGTCAGAGGTTTCTAG
>JAXHSZ010000096.1:0-4898 GCA_034190725.1 Thermodesulfobacteriota bacterium | reverse complement strand
GCATCCTTCATATCTACAGTTTACACTTTGTTAAGGATAAATTTTACAAGAAACAATTTCTTGGGCGATGTAAATTGCCCCTAAAATGTATTTGAATTCCGGTTTCAGGTGTCAGAGTTCAGGTTTCAGACCTTCCTTCCTGGCTCCTGACACCAGAAACCCGACACCTAAAACTTGGAGTAATGCAAAAAAAGTGTAAACTACTTTTGTGTCAATATGAAGTATGCCTCCATCTTTTCTATTTCCTTTTTCACTTCATCCCTGAGTTCCTGCGGGGAAAGAACCTCCACTTGAGATCCGTACTTGAGAACTTGTCTTTTGATTTCTTTGAAACCGGCCACTGGAAAAGTCAGACAGAGGCTTCCATCAGGACACCTTATTCGTCTTTGGTCGGGATGCCATATCTGCTCTGACACCCAGGGAGCAATGTCAGGGGAAAACTTCAGCACTGTTAACCCCTTTCTGCGTAATTCAAAGGCCAATCTGCAGGCAGAGTCCCACACGGAATGAGACGCATTAATAACATAAAGCGAATCCAGTCTACTTCTCAATCCTTTATATTCCTTTTCTATCTCTGTCCCACCCAAGATTTCAAGTTTTATAATTCCACTCTTTTCCTGATCAGTTCTTTCAGCCCTTCTTCTATGACCTCGCTTTTTTATACTGAAATTCGTCACACTGAGGGCTTTTTGTATAATTTCATCGTCTAAAAATACTGTTGTCCTGCTCATGATTCCTCATTAATATGTCTTTGAGACACATATTACAATGCATAGAAATGATATGTCAATAAATTGTGACTTTTTCCTCCCAAAACTCTCACACTCCCCCCTTGCTGTCCACAAACAAACTTAACCTCTCAATCTGGGAAGAGGACTGTTCGAGTATAAAGTTCAAAAAAAATAATCTGTCTTACGTTTTTCATTCTTCTTACTTTTCCGGTTCACTCAGTCGCCCAAGCCACCGGTATTATGCAGCATTCATCCAGAAATGAGATATTTTATGAAAGGTCAAGGAAGGCAAAAATTTTAAATGCAGGAATATATTAGGGAAGCAGGGGTACATTGCACTGGCAGAAGGACACTGCTCAGAAAAATTTCACGAACACCTCGTTGGAAAGCAGGACCCCCTGGTCGGTGAGTTTCAGGTTTCCATCCTGGATTGATACGAAGTCTTCTCTTTCAAGGAAAGTGATTACAGGGGAGTAAGTCTCTTTCAGAGAGATGCCGAACCTCTTCTGAAACTCCTTAAAATTGATCCCCTCAAGCCTGCGAAGCCCCAGGAATATGGCCTCTTTTACTGCTTCTTCCCTTGCCAACTCCTCTTTTTCCATGACAGGGGATGATGCTTTAGAGAGCCTTGAGATATATTCAAAGGGGTCAGGGATGTTCTTCCATCGCACGCCCCATTCCCCTCCGGACAAATCCTCCTTGAGATAGGAATGCGCACCTGGGCCGAATCCCAGATATTCCCTCAATGTCCAGTATCCCTCATTATGCCGGCACCTGAACCCGGGCAGTGCGAAGTTCGATATCTCGTATTGCTCATATCCGGAGTGAATAAACTCGCTTACTCCATGCCTGTACATGTGCACCTGGGTTTCCTCATCAGGGAGAGAAATTCTTCCCTGTCTTTGCATTTCTTTGAACGGGGTATTCTCCTCAATGGTGAGGTTGTAAACAGAGATGTGCTGCGGTTTCAAGAATATTGCCCGGTTTATGTCTTTTTGCCAATCATCCTGAGTTTGACCGGGTATGCTGAAAATCAAATCCAGACTGATGTTGTCAAATCCGATTGTCCGGGCATCTTCATAGAGACGAAGAGCATCCTCTGAATCATGAATCCGGCCCAGGGTCTTCAGTAACATGTTTTGGAATGATTGTACGCCTATACTCAGTCTGTTTATTCCCAGAGCATGAATTTCTTGAAGTTTCTTTTTGTCAGCGGTTTTAGGGTTCACCTCAAGGGTGATTTCCGTGTGTTGAAATTTTGAAAACAGATTCATTATGGTGTCCAGGAGACAATCGAGACTGTCCGCGGAGAACAGAGAAGGTGTGCCTCCTCCGAAGTAAATGGATGAGACCCTCATCTCCTGCGATCTCTTGAATGGGTCCTGCGCACGGATTTCCATCTCCTGGGTGAGTGCTTTGATGAAGTCTTTTTCAGGGATCGGGGATAGGGCTAGGGAATTGAAATCGCAATAGGGGCACTTGCTCAAACAGAACGGGATATGGATGTAAATTCCTATGTCTCTTGTTTCTCTCACATTCAAAGGTCCTTAGAGCTTGCGCAATTCAATGATAACAATTTCAGGAGGGGAAAGGAAACGAAGGGGGGGTCCCCATGTGCCTGTGCCCCGGCTGGAATAGAGTTTCTTTCCGTCCACTTCGAAAAATCCCCCCTGCAGGGGAAACAGGATGTGGGTCAGGAGATTAAATGGAAATATCTGCCCTTTGTGAGTATGACCTGAAAGCTGAAGGTCCATGGGCATTGATGAAGCATTCTTTTTGAATGCCCTCGGTTGATGACGGAGAAGTATGGTAAACAACTCAGGATCACATCGGGAGAAGAGAGTCGGGATACCCTCTCCTGAATTGTCGTTAAAATTCTTTGCAGTGGGGTCGTCCAGTCCGATCAGGTTTATTATTCCGTGGACATTTGCGTATTGGTTGCGCAGCATGATGAATCCTGAATCTTCAGTAAACCGTACAGAACGCTCAAGACCTGCATAAAACTCGTGGTTTCCTGTGATTGCATATTTTCCGAGTCTCGGACGGATGCTCTTCAACTCCTCTGCAAGATAATCCATTGAATCCAGGTTCTCATCCACTAGGTCTCCTGTGGATATGAGGATATCAGGATGTAGCTCTTCGATAATACGAGCTATTTTTTTAAGCCTGGACTCGCCCACCAGCACACCAAGGTGCACGTCTGAAATCTGAGCAATGGTGACTCTGTCCACGCCTCTCGGTAATTTATGGGTTTCAATGGTGACTCTTGAGACGCCGATATTCAAAGCCTCAAAATATCCATATGTGCAAATACCTGAAGTGACAATGAGGATTATGAAAAAAATCGGATAGCCGGGAGAGATGACATCATTTGGACTTGTCCCTGGGATGATCCACCCGATCAACCTACCGAGTGCATTCACGAGATCAACCCCTGCATTCAGGATAAGGAGATAAAAGAGAACGCCCATCCAGAGAGAAGACACAAGTGTGAGACCGTAATGAAATCCATCCATGCGTCTGAACATGCCTATTCTGCATATGAACGGAGAGACCACCATGAGGATCAGGAATGCTATGATGGCTGCATTGACCCCGGTCGGAAAATGCGTCTGCAGAAGGATCTTTCTGCAGACATAATAGTTCATCAATCCATAAACGGAAAAGACGATACTTACAAAAACGATAAATTGAGTTACAGTTCCCATAATGATTTATCGATATACATCATTTCTTTCTTTTGATGAATCTTTGTGAGGTCTGGGTAGGCAATAAGTGTGGCTTGTAACATTTAAACTCAATCAAGAAGTGCTCATGATCTCTTGATTCATTTGAGGATATTCTCCGGACTCTCTAGTCAGTGTCTATCGAGAAATGAGATATTTTCTGCAAGGTCAAGGAAGACGAAGATTTTAACCGCAGGAATACATAGGGTATGTAGGGGCACGTTGCTACGTGCCCTTACTTCTGAGTCTGACCTGTCTGCGTGTGGCCACGCACAGGCAGACGCAGAGATTGCAGAAAAGAGCCATTTATGGATGGACACTCGTTAACTGTAAACCGCGAACCACAGACTGTAAGTCCTTTTTTAATTCCAAAGAAAGCGACCTATCTTTCTTGCAGTATCATCCTCTATGTCCACAAATCGAATTCCTATCCTGAACTTCCCCTTCTCTTCTTCTTCGCTTATGCGAGTAATCACTCCTTTGACTTTCACAATGTCATGTTTGGGTGGCAGCAAAAAGATAAATGTAAGGGGTCTCTTCTCTTTCCCCTTCAATCTGGACAACCACATTTTGCTACTTTCAACGGCCATTCCTCCCTTGGAGAGATCAACAATCTCGCCGGGAATAGAACCTTTTTCATCAATCCTTTTGATATTTGAAAAAGAATAGGAAGTGACAATAGCTAATTCTTTCCGATAACTTTTTCTGATATTGAGTTTGACTTTAAATTTCTCTTTGCACTTTGGACATATTGTCAAGAAATCTTTTGAGGGTGGTTGCTCAAACTTGGCCCTGCCTTTCGCTTGGCAAAAAGGACATGGCACAGACATAACACAGGCCGGGATTAGACTGACCTCTTTCATATTTCCAATCCTCCATGGAATGAATCATTCATATTCGTTCAGGCAACTCCATAGTTAGTGTCCATCCAGAAATGAGATATTTTCTGCAAGGTCAAGGAAGACGAAGATTTTAACCGCAGGAATACATTGCGTATTTTGAGGATTAAAATCTGAGTCTGACGCAGAGATTGCGGAAAATAGCCATTTATGGATGGGCACTAGTTAAAAAACATATTCATAAAGTGACCGGTTCAGGGTTCATGAAGTGTAATCTTTGGCAAGTCTTTAAAGTATGCCAGATGACTCACGCAGTTACAGTCCGATGAACCAAAACCCGGCGCCAAAATTTCGGCACCCTCTATTTGAAAGATCCTTTCATTTACACCACACTCTGTCATTGATCCTTGAGTATGTATTTTCGTATCCAGGATCGTTGCACTGTCCAGAAGATAGTCTATATGCCAGTGCAAAGTCTTTTCCTTTCTTGCATGACGTTCAATCCTGGCTTTCAGTCCTTTTCTGGCACTTCCTGTATAGACATAGTACCCTTTCTTAAAAAGAAAACCACCGAGTTTACCTACATGAATGAATGCATCAGA
>JAXHSZ010000095.1:0-3656 GCA_034190725.1 Thermodesulfobacteriota bacterium | reverse complement strand
GGTTTTAGTAAAGAGTCGCTTCAACGGTAGTCATATTTTAATCTGTGTACAACTCGCATCCAAGTGAGCATAAAGAAAGAACAGTATGATACCATTCAACTCAGTATCACCATTCTGACCTTTTGCAGATATTAAAATGTAAAGCAATTCCCTGTTCTTTCTTAACGCTCACTATGATGCTCAGACAGTACACGCATTAAAATTTAACCACCGTTAAAGCTTGCTGATAGTTTTTTGTTTCATAGCACTTGAATGATACACTTTAGTTAAAATTGCTTTTGGAGGAAAGTATGACAATTGAATTCAAGTCACTGAATGTATCTTCAACTATTCTGAATCCATTAAAGAATTTTGAAGAAGATACAATTGAGATGGAGATCAGGTATGATCCTTTATTGGGCGAGCGTTGTGATGCGTGCCATTTTGTCATCTCTCCACGGGAAAGGACTGATCTGAAACCAATGATCGAGAAATCTCTTGAAAGGCCATGTCCATTCTGTCCTGAGTTGGTCAATACATTTACCCCAAAGTTTTTGCCCAATATATTCCAGGAAGGACGAATTAATCGGGGTGAGGCGTGGTTGATCCCCAATATCTTCCCCTGGACTCTTCACAATCCACTTATTGTGGTCTCTTCAAATCATTTTGTTGGGATGGGGGATTTCAACCCCGATATGCTTACGGATGCAATGGCACTTTCTCAGATGTATATGACCAGGATAAGAGAAATAGGAGAAGAAGTAAACTATTGGTCTGTAGGTTGGAACTATATGCCGCCCTCAGGTGGAAGCCAGGTGCATCCGCATCTCCAGGTGATGGGTCAGAATCAACCGACTCCCTTAGAAGAGAAGGTAATCAACGCTTCAAAAGAGTACTCTGAACAATACGGGAGCATCTACTTTCAGGATCTTGTGCAGAAAGAGAAAGAACTGGGAGTGCGGTATCTTGGTGAGACTGGTGACATCTCGTGGATTGTCAATTTTGTATCACGTAGCTGGCTTTTTGAAGTTCTCGCAGTCTTTCATGGGAAAAAGACCATCAATGAGCTTTCACAAGAGGAGCTTCATGATTTTTCAGATGGGCTGGTCAGGGTCATGAAGCATTGTGACAGCAAAAACCTGTACAGCGCCAATCTCAACCTGTTTTCATGCAATGACCACACAAGGGATTTCGTACCCACCTACGCCAGATTCGTACCCAGGTTTCTCTATTCACCCGTTCAAGCGGCTGATGCAAGTATAGGCCGGATCCTCCATGACTGGTGTTTCATGTTTCTGAAACCCGAGGAGGTATGTAAAGAGATGAAACCGTTCTTTGAAGAAGATTGAGGTTGTCCAGTTGATCCATTTTTTACGGTATCGGGTCAATACATCCCCCTTACACCACATTTGAAATGAATCTTTACCAATAAAAGTTCCTCCTCCTATATTTGGGAGGTGAGGTGGGGATTATTATGAAAAACAATCTGATTACTCTTGCAAGAGACTTGAGGAAACGATCTACTGAAGCTGAAAGAAGATTGTGGTGTCGATTAACCAGAAGGCAAATGGAAGGATTCAAATTTCGAAGACAACAGCCAATAGGCCAGTATATCGTGGATTTTGTTAATTTTGAGAGAAAGTTAATCATTGAATTGGATGGAAGTCAGCACATAATCGACAAGGACGAAGACATAAAGAGGGGCAATTGGTTTAAGCAACAAGATTATGAAGTATTACGATTCTGGAATAATGAAGTCTTTGAGAATTTGGACGGCATTTTAGAAACCATAAGAAGTAAGCTGTTGACATCCTCTTTTGATTCTCAATGCCGTTGATTTAAGAGACATATTTCTTTTTAAGCTCTTATATATTTCGCAACTCCAATTCTTTAAAAATTCCTCCCCCTTGATGGGGGAGGTGAGGTGGGGGTGAAAAACGGCTGAACAGTAAAGATATCTCTGCTTTTTTATCATAAAACCTGTTTCCCCCTCCCTCAATCCCTCCCACCAGGGGAGGGAAGACATGGGTAAAGGTTACAATATTCGCCTTCTTAGACCTTGTAGAAAATATCTCATTTCTGGATAGAAACTATATAAGACGACAGGCTTCTCAATTGACGTTACACAATATTATCCCTTCTGAACCTGGCAATCTCTTCTTCGTCATATCCGCCGATCTCTCTCAACACACTTTCCGTATGCTCTCCGACACCAGGTGCCCTGAGGTTGTGGCTGATCTCAGCATTGCTGAATCGAATAGGAAAACCGGGGATCTTCATTGGGCCCAACTCCGGATGATCATAATCTACAATATAACCGTTCTCCAACATCTGGGGATCTTGAACAGCGTCCAGACAGGTATTCACTTCACAGATCACCATATTCTTCTCGCTGAATAGTTTCAACCATTCGTCTCTGGGTTTTGTCAGAAAAGCCTCGTTGAATACGGCCACCAATTCCCTGGAATCCATCATTCTGCTCTGCCTGTCTGTGAAACGTGGGTCATCTGCCAGCTCCGGATGCCCAAGAAGTTCACACACCAAAGGCCAATTCCCTGAGTTGGGATGATCCGTGAGCACAAGCCACTTTCCATCTTTGCACTCGTAATAATTACGGAGAGGATCGGCGTTTGCCTGTTCATGTCGAGGCACCTCAAATCCAGTAAGAAGAGATGTGAGATGATTGAAGTACATTAAATAGGAGACCGTACTGAGAATTGAAACTTCCACCTCCTGGCCTATACCAAATCGCTCACGCATCAAAAGGGCGATGATAATTTGATAACTGGCCATAACTGCTGTTGACTGATCAGCAAGACCAAACTGAGCCAGCAGAGGTTTCATTCCCGGCTCTCCCAGGCTGAACATAAGCCCGGACTTGCCCTGTCCCTGAAAATCGAATCCGCCCCTGTCCGCATAAGGGCCCTGAGAACCGAAACTTGTCACAGAAGCATAGATCAACTGAGGATTTATCTTTGACAGGGTAGCATAGTCCATCTCCATCCTTTTGACAGTACTGGGACGAAGGTTTGTAAAGAAGACATCCGATTCTCTGACAAGATTATAAGCGATCTCTCTGCCCTGCTTGTCTGCTAAATTAATGGTTATGCTCTTCTTCCCCCGATTGGCACCTTCAAAGAACATATTTCTGCCATTTCCAAATCCAAAGTCAATCTTCTTGTATTCGGAAACCTGCCTGATCGGGTCTCCCATACCTGGTTGTTCAATCTTAATTACTTCCGCTCCCATATCGGAAAGGATGGCAGGGCCACCCGGACCAGCATGAAAAATACCCCATTCAACAATTCGTATCCCTTCTAACGGTCTGTACATGAGATCGTACCTCCTGAAAATGAATTTAAACTGAAGTCGCAAGAACGTGTTTAGATCAGAACAATATAAGAGAAGAAGAGGGAGACTGTCAAGAAAAAGAAAAATTTCGGTTTTCGAATAAAATGGGGTCACATCTTCGAATAAAATGGGGTCAGAATAAAATGCAGAATAAAATTGGGTCACATCTTAAATATTAAATATTGACTTGTGATTGGGTCTTGTATATACTTCGAGCATCATAAATGGATCTTCACTATCTCAAGGCAAGGAAAAGGAGATGACAAGGCCTCTTCGGATTGAATATCCTGGCGCGCATTATCATGTTGTAAACCGGGGCAATAATC
>JAXHSZ010000094.1:0-6463 GCA_034190725.1 Thermodesulfobacteriota bacterium | reverse complement strand
ACCTTGTTGCGATTATCGGAGAAATCGCAACAAGGTTGGTCTCCGGATCAGCCTCAAAAAGCTCCAGAATATCAACAAAACTGGATCCTACAATGGGGTCACCCCCTATCCCTACGGATGTGGACTGTCCTACGCCCAGATTCGTCAGCATATTTATCACTTCATATGTCAATGTCCCACTTCTGGAGATAACCCCTGCATTCCCTTTCTTATGAATGAAGTTCGGCATAAAACCGATCTTACCGGCACCGGGGGTTGTAATTCCCGGACAGTTGGGACCAATCAGGTGGGAACCTGTCCCTTTCAGGGCCTTTTTCACCTTGACCATTTCCAAGGCTGGAATGCCTTCGGTCATGCATACGATAAGCTTGATACCTGCTTCAATTGCTTCTAAAATAGCGTCGGGAGCAAATGCTGCAGGAACGTAGATACCGGAAGCATTGGCACCCTCTTTTTCCACGGCGTCGATAACCCTATTGTATATGGGAATGCCGTCCAAATCCGTGCCCCCCTTGCCAGGGGTGACACCGGCCACAACCTTGCTTCCGAAACTCAATGCTTCCCTCGTGTGAAAGCTGCCCTCTCCGCCTGTTATTCCTTGAATAACTATCCTGCTCTGCTCATTCAGTAGAATACTCATCTATTCCTCCTAGGATATGCTCTTTACAGCGGCCACTATCTTTTGGGCTGCTTCAAAAAGCCCCTCAGCCACCTCAAACTTCACGTCGGACTCCTCCAGAATTCTCCTGCCTTCTTCAACATTTGTACCCTGCAGTCTCACGACCATGGGTAAATCCAGATTCATTTTTGAAGCGGCCTCAACGACTCCGCTGGCCACCCTGTCGCATCGAAGAATTCCACCGAATATATTCACTAATATTGCCTTCACGTTCTTATCGGAAGTCAATATTCTGAATGACTTTTCAATCCGTTCCGCTGTAGCTCCGCCTCCCACGTCAAGGAAGTTGGCCGGCTCTCCACCCGCCAGTTTGATAAGGTCCATGGTCGCCATGGCCAGACCCGCGCCATTCACCATACAGCCCACGTTTCCATCCAATTTGATGTAGTTGACCCCTGTGTCTGAAGCCTGCAATTCCAGTGGTTCCTCTTCATCCAAATCTCTCAGGTCTTTTATGTCCTGATGCCGATACAATCCATCGTCATCAAAATTGATCTTCGCATCCAATGCCAGCAGATCTCCATCTTTTGTCAACATCAATGGATTGATTTCCACAAGAGATGCGTCCTTTTCCGTAAAAAGCTTGTACAGTTTTGCGATTATCTGAGACGCTTTACCGACCGCCGGTTTGTCCAGACCGAGTCCATAAGCGATCTTTCTCCCCTGAAACCCGCTGAAACTGCTCACAGGATTCGCCCCTACTTTGATAATCTTTTCAGGGGTTTTGGAGGCGACTTCTTCAATCTCCATACCTCCCGCTTTGGAGGCCATGATTACAGGTTGTTCCTGATCTCTCGATCGATCAATAACGATCCCCAGATATAACTCTTTCTCTATGTCCATGGCTTCTTCCACTAAAACCTTCTTGACTTTTCTTCCCTCAGGTCCGGTTTGATGGGTTACGAGGTTCATACCCAATATCTCCCCAGCCACTTTTTCAGCTTCCTGTGGGGAATCAGCTGTCTTTACTCCTCCGCCTTTGCCTCTGCCGCCCGCGTGAATCTGAGCCTTTATGACCACCTTTTTACCCAGTTTCTCTGCGATCTTTTTCGCTTCTTCCGGGGTGTCCGCCACATCCCCTTCCGGTACAGGAATCCCGTAGTCCTTAAAGATCATCTTCGCTTGATATTCATGAATCTTCATCCTCGTTCCACCTCGTCTGTTTTGTATTGAGTGCCATCCTGAAATGAGATATTTTCAACACAATCAAGGAAGACTCAAATTTATCAACTGGGATACATAATGTATTGGAAAATCAAAATCCGAGTCTGTTGCAGAGACTGTCAGAAATAAACATCTCCGGATAGTCACTATTCAGTGTCCTAATGAAAACTGTATTTTTCGCCAATCTCTGCGTCAGATAAAAATTTTAATCCTAAAAATATTCAATATATTCCTGCGGTTAAAAATTTGATCTTCCTTGACCTTGACGAAAAATCCTCGTTTTCGTTCAGACACTATTTAGAATGTTGAACCTCAGTTGATATACAATATCGTGATAATGGTTTATACCGAAACTTCTTTGCCTGTGCAATGAAACAGCCGGTAAGAGGTCAACCATTGATAATCCCTCGGCCGAGCTTTTTCAAGCAGTTGGGGCTTTTCGAATCATATGACATGCCATTCCGCGCTATCTTGCGTATGTCTTCACACCCTCAACATAGAGATTGCCCCCGTGAATATCCTGAGCAACGATCACAGGGAAATCTTTCACTTCAAGCTTCCTTATGGCTTCCGGACCGAGATCTTCGTAGGCAATCACTTCAGCTCCGGTGATCGATTTGGCAAGGAGCGCCCCTGCCCCGCCGATGGCAGCGAAATAGACGCACTTGTGCTTTTTCATTGCGTCTACAACTTCTTGGGACCTGGCACCCTTCCCTATCATTCCTTTCAATCCTTTTTCTATCAAATACGGTGAATATGCGTCCATTCTATAGCTGGTTGTCGGGCCTGCGGAACCGATGACCTGCCCTGGTTTGGGAGGAGTCGGGCCCACGAAATAGATGATTTGGCCTGAAATATCAAAGGGCAGTTCCTTGCCTTCATTGATAAGACTCACCAACCGTTTGTGAGCAGCGTCCCTTCCTGTGTATATAAACCCGTTTATGAGAACTTCATCGCCTATCTTCAATTTCTCGGTATCGCTATCCGAAAGAGGAGTTGTGACCCTTTTTGGCTGTGTCATTGTGGAAAACCTCTTTTTTGGGGTTACTCATACCCTAAAGAACTATATCCTTATGCCTGGTGGCATGGCAATTGATATTAACGGCCAGAGGGAGGCTTGCTATGTGGCAGGGAAACATCTCAACGTGAACCCCCAGGGCCGTGGTCCTTCCACCCAAACCCATAGGACCGATCCCTAAATTGTTTATCCGCTCGAATATATCTCTCTCAATTTCCGCCAATTCAGGGTCTGTGCTGGGTGTTCCAACCGGCCGCAACAAGGCCTTCTTGGCAAGAAAAGCAGAATATTCAAATGTACCCCCGATTCCTACTCCAACGATAATAGGCGGACATGGATTTCCTCCGGACTCCTTTACTCTGTTCACAACAAACTCTTTGATTCCCGGGATGCCGTCCGAGGGTTTCAGCATTGTTACACGGCTCATATTCTCACTTCCCCCGCCTTTGGGAGCAACCGTTAATTTAAAAGATTGCCCAGGAACTATGTCAATATGAATTATAGGTGGTGTATTGTCTCCTGTATTCTTCCTTGTAAATGGATGACATATGGATTTCCTGAGGTAACCCTCTTGGTAACCTTGGCGAACACCCTCGGTGATGGCCTCCTTTAAACTTCCACCTGAAATCCGCACATCCTCACCCATTTCAACAAAGACAAGACCAAAGCCGGTATCCTGGCATATTGGGACCCTTTCCTTTCTTGCTATGTCAGCATTTTTAAGGAGTTGTTCCAGGATACTCACTCCAAGGGGAGACTCCTCTGTCTTCTTTGCCCTTTTAAAAGCTTCCAATACATCATCAGGAAGGTCGAAGTTGGCATCCATGCAAAGTTCTTTCACTTTAGCAGTGATCAGTCCTGCGTCAATCTCTCTCATGCTTTTCCTCATAATGAAATCACCCCGATCAGAAGTCGGGGTTTATTTCGGGATATTTCCATCCCAGGGAATCATACCCTGTGTAGATTTGCATATATCAAATTTCACCATAAAATGAGTGAGCATTCATTCAGGCTATTTAGCACATATATGTTCATATTGTCAACATTTTTCAGCGATAGAAGTCCTGCCGTCTTGACATTTACGCTGTGGGAGGCTATATTGAGCTTACTGTCAGGGAGAGTTTTTGTTCAACGACAATCCGTAGATGTGTCCATCCGGAAATGAGATATTTATTGAAAGGTTTATGAAAAGGCAGAGATTGCGGGCAATAGCCATATATGGATGAAAAATAAGTTATTGAGGTAAAATGAATGGGAGAGATAAAGAGCACCCTTGAGCTTGCCATGGAGAGAGCCGGTAAGATAGAAGTGTCATCTGAAGAAAAAGAGAGAATCAGAAAAGAAAGATATATTTCAAAAGCAAAGGGGATAGCAAATCGTTACATCAATGGTGAGTTGAATATAAAGGGATTGACAAAAGAATTGGGGGGCCTTGAAGAATTTCCAAAGGATATCATAGAGAAAATCCTCTTCACTGAATTTGTCGATGCCGTTTCTTTATCGCAGAATAATGACAGGTTATTTGAGGCGATACTGATGCTCAAGCAGGATAAATGTTCACGCACCGTTGATGAGATGAAAAAAATCTGTCTCAACTTCGGTAAGGAGAAAAAGGATCAATATGAGAACCTGAAGAACAAAAAGAAAACAACACTGGACAGAGCTAAAATATCAGGGGACGCAGTAGACCCTGAAGTAAAATCCGATGATTCATGGATTCAGACAATACGCAGCATGACTGCGAAATATGAAGCAGGCCTGTTCAGATTAAAGGAGATTTTATTGGAACAACCTGAATCTTCTTGAAATTTAACCGCAGGAATATATTGATATTTTAAGGATATAATTTTTATTTATCGCAGAGATTGGCAAAAAAGACAGTTTTCGTTCGGACACTATTTATATGTATGGGAATATGGCCCTTCTTATAAAATCGAAATTTTCTTTTACTTCTTTTTCCCCCACAACCATCTCATTATGACCGGGGAGTAAATACTTCACATCCAATTCTGCCAGTTTTTCTATGCTTTCCTTTAACAACCTTCCGTCACATCCGGGAAAATCAGTGCGGCCCACACTTTGATTAAAGACCACGTCTCCCGTAATGAGAGCCTTCTTTGCAGGCCAGTATATTGATATGGATCCCGGGGAATGACCGGGAGTGTGATAGATTTGGAACTCATTCTTTCCCAGTATGAGGTTCCCCTCCTTCAGATAAAAGTCCACTTTCATGTCGGGTATCTCAAGGCCGAACATCTTAAACATCCTGCCGCCCACACTTCTCATGAACTTCTCTTCTTCTCTGTGCATGGCCATCATGACTCCATTCTTAACAAATACCTGATTTCCTTCAAAATGATCAGGGTGAGCATGTGTACTGATGATGAGTTTTATCTCTTTTTGGTCGATTCCGTCTTTCTCCATGAGAGAGACAAGGTTACTTACACGGTGTTTGTGCCCTGCGTCTATGAGTGTTGGAACCTCACCCCCTATGTAATAACTATTGCAATTGTTTTCCATCATGCTTGTCCATGGATAACAGTAGAGGTCTTCTTCTAACTTCATCTCTTTTCTCCAATCTTTTATTTGAGTGATTCGGCCATTTTCAATGGTCTTTCCATGATAATAGGATAAGGAAGTGCAAAAATCAAATATCATATCATCCCAACCAACATATGTTCTGGTTGCAGTAGTCAATTTTCTTTGAAATGGCTAAATAAATCCATGAAATCAAACACATAGTGTCTCATATCAAGGACTTTTATGAAAATAGCATTACATTTTTGTGAAAGCACTCAAACAAACTTCTTAATATGTATAATAAAACCATGAACAAAAACTGATAATCGATAACTGACAACTGACATCAAACAAACATCAGTATGAGGGCAATTATCTCCACTGATATTTTCCATTTTCAGGTATAATCTCTTGCTTTTTCCCAACTTATTGTGTTAACCTTGTGAACAATTTTATCAATTTGCTCGTGAGTGTCCATATGAATAGAAACATTTTTGTAGGTCGGAAAAGACAAAGATTTTAAATACGGAGGTTTAATGATCCGAAAAGCATTACTTCTCAGGTTTTTGGATGCTGCAAATATGCAGAGATGGAATGATAAAATAAGACCCGTAGAACTCACGGAACTGGACAAACAAGCCCATAAAATGATAATCGCTTACATGCTTGGGAAATTCGAAGAGGATGACGAGAGGTTTGATTGGATTGAAATTATTGAAGGGGGTCTGTTTGAATTTCTACAACGACTCATCGTAACAGATATAAAACCGCAGATCTTTCATAAGATCAGACAGGACCGGACAAGTTACCGGGAATTGAATCAATGGGTATTCGAAGAACTGGAGCCCTTTATTTCGCCGTTGGGTAAAAATTTCTGTATGAAGTTCAGGGATTATTTCTCATCCGATCGTACAGACAACATCAATAGAAGGATACTGGACGTTGCCCATTTTTACTCTACAAAATGGGAATTCAATATTATAGAACACGCGAACCCAGGGGATATTGAAATAAATGACATAAAAAAGAATTTTCAGACAGAGCAAGAAAAAAACTATGACTTAAAAGGTATGGTGCAATTG
>JAXHSZ010000093.1:0-9907 GCA_034190725.1 Thermodesulfobacteriota bacterium | reverse complement strand
ATGAGAAAGCCACAGGAAATCCTGTTCAAAAAAGAGGAAAAGGGGATTGCGGCAGGATCACTCTTCCCCTTTTCAGATGAATCTCACATGGATGTTTCTCTCCATTCTGTTATGGGAATGAATATCAGTTTATCAATATCCGCTTTTAAGACTCTGAGGGCATGTATCCCCTTCCTGCTTTTTGGCCCCAGGTTGATGGGTCCATATGTAATGGGAGGAATCAAACCGCCTGTCTCGAAATTCTTGAGACTTTCAAGAGCACCTATCAGACCTTCCCGCGTCAGATCTCTTCCTGTTCTCTTCATGGCTTCTATTAAAGCTGTACTTCCAGCCCAAGCAACGGTCATAAGTGGATCTATCCGCTTTATGTCAGGACGATATTTCTTGAGTATCGCTTTCATATCATTCATCCCAGGGACATCTTCTTGAGGCATTGCAGAGTGGATCACATACATGCTGTCCCTTCCGGCCTCCCCTGCTAACTTCAGCGTTTGAGGAGTCACTGTAGCTACGTCCCCGAAAAACGAAATGTTCATCCCCAGCTTCTTGCATTCCTTCATGAGAGTGGCAAAATTCGGAGCAAAACCAATATAGAATATGTATTGCGCTTTGGCCATCTTGAAGTTGACAGTTTGCGAGCTTAAATCCACAGATCCCCTTTTATATGATTCCGCGGTCGCCAGTTTCATCCCGTACTTTGAAACCGCCTCTTGCATTCCCTTCAGTCCATCTTTGCCCCACTCATCATCCTGATAGCAGATGGCTATTCTTGGATTTTTCACCTTTAAATCCCTCATTATGTAGTCCACAACGATTTCAGCTTCGTCAGATGCAACAGAAGTCATACTAAAAAGGTATCTTTTCGGCGGTGTATACATCGTGGTTGCCGTAGCAAAGGTAGGGAACACAGGGATTTTTTCCTTTTTAATGAGGGGGAATATGGCTGAACATGGAGTGCTTCCGTAAACATTATGAATAGCGAATACATTATGCCTGGAGATTAAATACTTGAATGCCGCCACAGTTCTCACCGGGCTATACTTATTGTCTTCGGCGATAAATTCTATTCTTCTCCCGTGGATTCCATTTTGGTCATTCAGGTGTTCAAAGAAGGCTCCTGCAACGTCAATCAGAAGGGTTCCGATAAAGGCTGCTGGGCCGGTGAGATCACCAAAATGCCCCAATTTGATTTTGTCTTGACTCACACCCGGTACCTTCTTGGCATAAGCATATGTCCCACTCATAAATGATACGATTACGACGAGTACAAGAAGCTTGGCTAAGATATTTCTTGTCTTCATAATCCCCTCCTTTCACAGATCAAAGAAGTTGAACCTGAATTGCAGTTTTCGTTCAGACACTAACTCACATAGATGTTTTCCTCCAATCTGTTACGGGAATAAATATCTTCTTGTCTATGTCTGCCTTGAGGACCTTTAGGGCATGGAGTCCTTTTCGGCTTATCGGCCCTTGGCTGGTTGGCCCGTAAGTAATAGGGGGAGCAAGACCACCTGTCTCAAAACCTTTGAAACTCTCTAATGCATCTATCAGTCCTTCTCGGGTAAGATCTCTTCCTGCTCTCTTCAGGGCCTCTTTGAGAGCTAAACTTCCAGCCCATAAAGGAGGTATGAGGGGATTTATCGTTATTTCGGGGCGATATTTCTTGAGTTCTGATTTCAGTTCGACCATCCCAGGGACATCCTCCTGAGGCATCGCAGCAAAACCGATGTACATACTGTCCCTTGCAGCCTCTCCTGCCAGCTTGAGTGTCTGACTGATAGCAGTTGCTGCATTGCCAAAGAACTTCGGAGACATCCCTATCTTTCTGCACTCTTTCATGAGGGTCGCATACGTGGGAGGGTACCCCGTGCAGAAGATATATTCAGCCTTCGCCATCTTAAATCGCACAGCCTGGGAGCTCAAATCAATAGATCCCCGTTTGTATGGCTCAGCCGCTACAAGCTTTAAGCCGTATTCCGAAGCGGCTTTCTCCATACCTATTTTTCCATCCTTGCCCCATTCATCGTCCTGATAGCAGATAGCCAATCTGGGATTCTTTGCCTTCAAATCCTTCATAATATAGTCCACTACAATTTTAACCTCATCAGAAGCAATAGAGGTCATACTGAATATGTATCTCTTCGGTGGAGTATATATTAAGGTGGACATTGCAGTTGTGGGAAACACAGGTATTTTTTCCTTTGCAACATAAGGGAATAAAGCCGCACATGTCACAGTAGACGTAATGTTGTGGATAGCAAATATATTATGTCTGGAGATTAAGTACTTGAATGCCGCCACTGCTTTCGTAGGGCTGTACTTGTGATCTTCAGTGATGAATTCTACTTTTCTGCCATGGATTCCTCCTTTGTCATTTACGTTTTTAAAGAAAGCATGAGTAACATTAACGAGGAGATTCCCAACATAGGCTCCAGGGCCTGTTAAGTCACCGATATGACCTAATTTAATCTTATTCTTGCTCACCCCAGGGACTCCTCCGGCAGAGGCATAGGTTCCACCAATAAATGTCAGAATCAGGGCAAAGATCACAACTTTGGTCAGAGCATTTCTTTCTTTCATAGTCTCCTCCTTTCAAAGATCGAATAAGTTGAATTCACCAATCCCCCCTCTTCCTAATACGTATACGGCCAGTTTTTCCAATAGACCTTTATCTTCCGCCATATGCCGCTCAATCCTTCAGGTTCTATGATCAAAAAAAGAACGATTATCAATCCGTAAACGACGGTCTGTAAAGCGGCAAACCTGACCACAAGAACAGGGAAGGTGCCTCTCAGAGCATCGGAAAGGACACGGAGTCCTTCAGGAAGGAGTGTCATGAAAAGGGCTCCGTAAATCGCACCCAGAATTGTGCCCATCCCTCCTACAATAATCATAGCGACATATTCTATGGACACAAAAAATGTAAAGTGCTCCGGACCGATAAAGCCTGCATGATGGGCGCAGAGACTTCCTGCAACACCTGCGTAGAAAGAACTTATCACAAAAGAGGTTACCTTATATTGCGTGAGATTTACCCCTATGACCTCAGCAGATATATCTCTGTCCCGGATTGCTACGAAGGCCCGCCCCGTTTTTGTTCTGGTAAGATTTTTAGCATAGAGAATTGCTAAGATAGCCATAAAGAGTATAATGAAATAGAAGCGCTCACCTGAATCAAATACAAAGGTGCCGATGGTAACCGGAGGAACCCCGATCCCTTTGTCACCCAGTGTGAGACCATCCCATCTATAGATTACATGCTCCACAATGAATTGAAAGGCCATAGTTGTAATGACGATGTAAAAACCCTTTAATCTGAGAGATGGAATTGCTACGATCAGTCCTGCAAGAGCGGCAACTCCACCTGCAAGGGGCATTGTGATCCAAAAAGATAGCCCCACCCGGGAAGAGAGAATAGCGGATGTATATGCACCTATAGCCAGAAAAGCCGCATGTCCTAAAGAGACTTGACCTGTATATCCTGTGAGTATATTTATACCCATGGCACCTATTATTGCTATTCCTGAGAGGTTAATAATGTAAATAAGGTAGTCATTGGCAACAAAGGGGAATACAAGGAGGCCTATTATCAGTACAGTGAGAGAGACCTTAATGGAGGGGCTCTGGAATATTTTCATGTCTTCACGGTAGCTGGTTTTACAGTGTCTTGTAACTGTCATTTTTCATGACCTCTTTTTGCACTTCGACCCTATCCCCTACACCCTTTCTATCTGTTCTGTCCCAAAGAGACCATAGGGCCGTATCATCATTATCAGGATAACCACAACAAACGCTGTTATTTCTTTTACCCCTCCACCCAGCAGATGATCAAGATAGCCACCAGTAAGGTTTTCAGTAACTCCGATTATCAAACCACCCAAAATAGCCCCTGGTATACTATCCATACCACCCAGTATTATGGCGGGGAAAGCCCTTAAACCAACAAAACTCATGATAGGCTTCACATAGCTGACCGATGCCAAGAATATACCACCCACCGATGCTATAACAGCGGCAATCACCCATGACAGAGTGAATATCCTCTTTACATCTATCCCCATTAAGAAAGCCGTGTCCGTATCCTCAGCAGTGGCCCTCATCCCCATCCCCATCTTGGAATGTTTGAAGAAGAGAAAGAAAATTGTCATCAAAATAGCTGTGGTTACAAATGTCCAGAGATGTTCATATGATATTGCAACGCCCCCTATGGACACAGGTTGATCAGGGAATGGGTTTCTTAATTTATGTTCATCATACCCCCATATCAGCCCTACAATACCCTGAAGGATAAAAGACAGACCAAGGGTTACCATAACCGCAGAGAACATGGGTTCTCCTACCATAGGTCGGATGATCAGCACCTCTATTATTATGGAGAGAATAGCGGAAAATACCAACGTTAATAAAAAAGAATAGAGGAATGGCAATTGGAGCTGAGTGGAGAACGTGAAACACAAATAAGCCCCCACCATCATCAACTCGCCCTGGGCAAAATTGAAAACGTCAGTAGCCTTATAGATTACGACAAAACCCAGGGCAATAAGTGCATATATGCTACCCAGGGCTAATCCACTTACGATTATCTGTATGAAAAGCTGTATCTTTTCCATGGTCATATCTATTTCTTTCCTCTGTACATAGTCTCTATAGCATCCCCGAACTTCTCGTCTATTGCCTTTCTCCTCACCTTAAGGGTTGCTGTCAATTCATCGTCATCATGGTCCAGTTCTTTATCCAGCAATGTGAATTTCTTGATCGTCTCAACGGATGCGAATTCCTTATTGGCTTTCTGAACTTCCTTAAATATCAAATCATACACTTCAGGGCTTTGGGCGAGACTCTTAAAAGTTGTATATGCAATATTATTGTCTTGCGCCCATTTGGCTACATTTTCATATTCGATCTGGATCAGAGCGGTCAGGTATTTTCTGCCGTCCCCGATTACTACGGCTTCATTGATATATGGACTGAACTTCAATCTATTTTCCATTTCTGAGGGAGCTATGTTTTTGCCGCCGGAAGTTATTATAATGGCCTTTTTCCGATCTTCTATTCTGAGGTGACCGTCTTTGTCTATGCATCCCACATCACCCGTATGCAGCCAGCCGTCCCTTTTTATCGTCTCTGTTGCTTGAGGATCTTTGAAATAACCGGCAAAGATGAGATCACTCCTCTCCAGAATTTCCCCGTCTTCGGCAATCTTGATCTCAACACCCGGGATGGGTATGCCGACTGTTCCAAGTTTGATGTCATTTACCCGAGTAACTGTAGCAATTCCGGTCCCTTCAGTCATCCCATACGCTTCGATTACCTTCATTCCTATTGCATGGAAGTATTTCAGTATCTCAGGAGAAATGGGAGCAGCACCACTTGCTGCAATCCTCGTCCTCAAAAGCCCAAGTTCAAACTTAAGCGCCCTGTACATAAAAAGATAGGCGAGCATGTAGAGAACCTTCCACATGAAATTCACCCTCTTTTTTGCCATTCTTAATTCCACAACTCTGTATCCGATGGGGATACAGAGTTTGTAGAGGAGCCTCTTGAAATAGGTCGCATCCTGCATCTTTATGATAATATTCGAGTGCATCTTTTCCCATATCCTGGGAACCCCCAGAAATACTGTCGGATATATCTCCTTCAGAGCATCCTGAACTGTATTTACATTTTCAGCAAAATTGACCGTACATCCTGTGTACAAGGGGACAACCACCGAAAATACACGTTCAGCGATGTGACATAGGGGAAGATATGAAACCACTTCATCGGTCTCATATATTGGACAGATGAGTACGAAGGATTTGATCATGTTGATGATATTCTGATGGGTCAACATTGCCCCTTTTGGGGGACCGGTCGTGCCGGATGTGTAAACCATCAAGGCCACATCCTCTGGGTTTGTTTCATTGAGCAATCCTTGATAGAAATCCGACTTCTTTTTGTGTAACTCGTTACCGAGTTCTTCGACCTCTTCAAAGCTCATAATTATTGGATCTGTATACTTTCTCAGGCCTTTCATATCAATGACTATGGCCTTCTGTAACAGGGGGAGCTCATTCTTGATCTCCAGCACCTTATCCAACTGCTCCTGATCCTCTACAACGACAAATTTGGATTCAGAATGTTCAAGGATATACTTGACCTGATGGGGAGGGTTTGTGGGATAAACACCAACGGATATTGCTCCTGCTGTTTGAACAGCCAAGTCTGCGTAGAGCCACTCCGGGCAGTTTTCTCCAATGATGGAGACCTTATCATCTCTTTCTAAACCGAGATGTATAAGTCCGAGGCAGAAGTTCTTAATATGATCATTGTACTGATTCCATGAGATCTCATCCCATATGCCGTAATTCTTGTCCCTGAGTGCGACGCGATCCCCATACTTGAGTACTCTGCTTTGAAAGAGGGTAGGCAGGGTATCTTCTCTCATGATCCTTATCTCCGAATATGGATGCTAAAAATGACGGCTTACTGTTGGAAGTGGAAAAGAGGTGAAGAGGTCACTGAAAAATGAAGAAATGAAATTTCAGAATTATTGAGAACTTGAGGATGAAGACAGGAGTAGATAAACAGAATTTTGAATATCTTCCAGAGTGCAATGGAATAGAACATCTGTCGATTCACTGAGATCTGCATAAGAGAAAGAAAACGACTGAGCCTCTTTTTGGCATTGTCAAAAGTCTTTTTTGTAATATGGCAGAAAATGGATATTTTCCACATTCTTATCTACAGAAAGAAAAAAGTCAAGATTTTTTAAGAATGATACTCTGGAATCCACTTTATGTTTCCGGACGAGAAATAGGTATTGACTTTAGTGACAAATAGTGGTGATATGTTGCTGTATTTATTGAATCATGCACGCAAACGTACACGTGCTCGTCCACGTGAACGAAAGTGAAGCCAACCCTTCAATGAGTTGAATTTGAAACGTTTTTTTGCTTCAGATTCAGTAAGATACAACCTTGTATTAGGAAAAAGTCGCTCAACTTGGTAATAACAAGGTAAAGATCTATTAAAGCATATAGTGGCAATGCTAACAAGAATGTGCAATTTCTGAAAATTCATGCACGAGCACGTGTACGTTTACGCGCACCAGAATACAAACCAATACCCCTTTGAGGGGAAGTGAGTAACAATGCCCTTTTAGGGCGAATCAAACCGCCGACTATGCTCGTGGTCATGCCTTAAAGGAGTCTTAGAGCAGAAGCATTGACCTTGAGTTCTAAAATTTCTGATCATGAGGAGGAAGACATGTTACTTGAAGGAAAGAGCGCCGTTGTAACGGGTTCTTCAAAAGGATTGGGCAGAGCATACGCCATGGCCCTTGCCGAAGCAGGTGCCGAAGTGGTGGTCAATGGGAGAGCTGCCCAGGATGTGGATACTGTGGTTCAAAAAATCAAAGACAAGGGCGGTAAAGCCGTAGCCTGTGTGGAAAGTGTTGCCACATGGGAAGGAGCGAAACGTATCATCCAGTGTGCTGTAGACAGCTTTGGTCGTCTTGATATTCTCGTGAACAATGCAGGTATTACACGGGATCGAACCCTTTTGAAGATGACTGAAGAGGACTGGGATGAGGTGATAGCCATACACCTGAAGGGCAGCTTTTCCTGTGGCAAGTTTGCCGCTTTACAGATGCGGGAACAGGGTGGTGGCCGTATCATCAATGTTACCTCAGGGGCCGGGTTGGTGGGCAACTTTGGGCAGACTAATTACTCTGCAGCAAAAGCAGGGATCGTGGGAATGACGCTCACCTGGGCCCAAGAGCTTTCCAAGCAGAATATCACTGTGAATGCTATCCGGGCCGCTGCCATTACACAGATGATGGAACCCCTACTCAAAAGGGCGGAGAAGCAAGCACTGGAAGCAGGGAAACCGGTTCCCAAACCTGAGGAACTCGGTGTTTATCCTCCTGAGTTTGCCGGTCCCCTGGTGGTCTTCCTGGCAAGTGATGAGGCAGCCCAGATCAATGGACAAGTCATCGCCATTGATGGTCCCAGGCTCGTACTGTGGGCCCGCCCTTACGAAATTCGAACAGGGTACATGTTTCCACGTTGGACTGTGGATACACTTATGAAACACTTCAAAGATACTGTAGGGGCAAAGTTGGAAGGCGTGGGCATAGGTGTTATCTCGTATTTCGATCAAGTAACAGCACCGAAGAAGTCATGAGATGGAAAACGTTTTTTAAAGGGATGATGGGGAAAGTGGAATGATTTTTCTTGACACCGTAAAAACGACTTGTTAGTATTGGTAATCTTTTGATTTTGGTCATATCTTAGTAATTTTACAGGAAGACTTTCAAGCGAGGGGAATACAAGAGCTTTTTACTTTGTTGTTTGTAGATATCATCCTCTTAGCTCACGTATCCGAATTATAAAGATTGAGAAGTTTTTCCTAGAACCCACCGTTTGTCGACTCAATATCTGTTATCCAAGTGTTTAGATTCTCACTTAGTGTCTGAACGAAAACGAGATCGTCTTTCCAAATTTATGGAAAACAAAGATTTGAACTGCGGGAATACTTTGGGTATTTTTGAGGTTTAAAATTTGAGTTTGACGCAGAAATTGGGAAAATATTTGTTTTCTTTCGATCACTATCTCTTGTCATATAAAAAGTCACATCTGATGACAGGTTTTATCTTTTTGTATTGATTTTTAATATCCTTTTAGAGAGAGTCTCTCAATATGAGGAGGTCATTATGCACTATTTGATTATCGGAAACGGTATTGCAGGTGTAAGCGCGGCAGAATCCATTCGAGTCCTAGACCCTGAAGGCAATATTACAATGATAGCTGATGAAACCTCGGGTCCTTATTGTCGTCCTATGATCAGTTTGGTTCTTGAAGGCTCGGTTCACCACGATGAGTTACCGATACGGAGTGAAAGTTTTTATGATGACTTGAAAATAAAGAGCTATTTAGGTCAGCGGGTAACAGATATTGATATTGATGATAAGAGTGTTTCCACTCAAGACGGGCGAACTTTTCATTTTGACAAATTACTCATTGCAACAGGTGCTGATCCCAAACCGATAGATGGCAAAGGACTTGATTTGAAAAACATATTTTTCATGAGAACCCAAGCCCACGTGCAGCAAATGTTGGAGATTCTACCGCATTCCAAGAGGGCACTCGTTCTGGGAGGGGGCTTGGTGGGCTTCAAAGCGTCATATGGGCTGCTCCGCCGTGGGCTTGATGTCACTATGGCAATCAGCTCTGGTTATCCACTTTCCATGCAAGTTGATACGGAAGCAGGAAACATGATCCTCGATGAACTTGTGGATCATGGATTAAAGGTGAAGGTAGGGGTCGATGCAGTGAGTTTTGAGGGGCAGGAAAAGTTAGTACGAGCACATCTTTCTGATGGAACAGAGGTCCCGTGCGACATGGTGGTCATCGGAAAAGGTGTGACGCCTTCCATATCATTTGTCCCAAATAATATAATTAAGGTTGACGTAGGGATTCTGGTAAATCAGTTTATGGAAACAAATGTTTCCGGAGTTTTTGCCGCGGGTGATGTGGCAGAGACTTTTGATGTAGCCCGTCAGTCACGTTGGATCAATGCAATCTGGCCTGAAGCTGTGTTTCAAGGTCGAATAGCAGGAATGAATATGGCTGGCAGGCCGGTTTCATATGGGGGAAGCGTGGGGAGGAATATCATTCGAATCTTTGATGTAGATGTGATGGCCGGTGGCCTGATCAATCCACCAGATGCTTCGGAATATAAAACAATATGCTTCAGTAATCCAAGTACGAAAATCTATAGAAAATTGGTTTTTCACGAGAACCTCTTGGTAGGGGTGATTGTGGTGAATGAAATTGAACAGGGGGGAGTCCTCATCTCCCTTATGCAGAATCAGACTCCCATAAGGATACCAAAAGAAGCCATGTTGGAGCCATCATTCAACTAC
>JAXHSZ010000092.1:0-6183 GCA_034190725.1 Thermodesulfobacteriota bacterium | reverse complement strand
TATTATCTCAATTATTGCAGATGGAATGTTATTGCTGCTGAAGAATCCAAAGCTGCTGTACAGTTTCTCGAATAGCTCATCTTTATACTTTAAGTTGTACATCTGTCCGGTGCTAGTCCCTAGGAACGAACAGTCCCACCTGACCCATCAATTGAACCAGCCCCACGGTTTTCATATACCAGGATTTTCCGCAAAAATTCGAGCCGGTAATGATATTGATTCTCCGTGCATCATCGTTCCGGATGTCATTAGGCACCAATTCCTTTCCCTGCTCTCTTTCTATAACAAAATTATATACATCTTCAGCCATCATCTCTCTCAATTCCGTCACATTTATCTTCGGAAAGACACACGGGATACTTCTTTCAGTCAATCGGGAAAACAGATCTGACACCTTTTGATAAAATTGTAATTGCTTCAACGCTGCAATAGTATATCGCACATGGTCTTCCAATCCATCGAAAGGATTGCCAAATACCTGCATCATTATTTGCACAAACGCATCCATTACAGGAATCCGGATGCGATTGTGTCTGGAACTCAAAGAAACCTCCACTGTCTCCAACCTGTCCCCGTCAATGCTGTCCGTATTTATTTTACCGAATCGGTTTGTCGCTTTTTCGAGCATTTCAGCGAATTCATGTGTATTGTTTTCAAATCCAAAAACAGAGAATCCTATGGGTGTGAAATCGTAACGCCTTGTTAAAGCCAGAAAAAACGGTTCCTCCTCTTCGATCTTTTTGTCATACTCTTTCCAAATCTGTATGTCCGGATGATCTCTCATTTCTCCTAAAAAACAGGAAAGTTCATTCAACCCGCCAGACTCTTTTGAGCCGAACTTTTCCATAAGCTCAGCAAGCACGTCTTCATATGCATCGAGCAGTCTTGAAAAAGGCAGAAGAAGCCCTCTCCGTGTAGCGGAAAAGTTGATTTCAGAAAGCCTTTTGCCAAGTCTGTTTTTGGCGTCCTCAATCAATTGGCTCAATTCTTCATCTGCTATAAAATCCTTCAGTATATCCTGTCTGAACTTTACCGTATGTATATCCGTAGGCAAAAAGAAAAGAAGTTCATAAATAGTCTGATTCTTTGGATTTCCCAACTCATCTATCTTCAGGTATTCACGGAAAAATCTTTCCATTTCTAAATCTTCAAAGAAGGCATTGTGAGCCTGATAGTATTTTTTGTCATACTCACGATATGATTCATCCTTCATTGAATCCCTGAATGACCTTCCCTGTCCCCTTTCGTCTATCAGAAACATGTCAGGGATAAGCGGCAAATCATACTTCTCCTTCATTTCCCCGAAGCTTGTTATTGCAGGTCTCTGTACCATCTTTTCATCCCCTTTAAACATTTTCACACACCCATTTCTTCGCCCCTGTCTCTGTTTGTCTCTTCTATGGTGAGTGCCCATCCATAAATGGCTATTTTTCGCAATTTCTGCGTCAGACTCAGATGTAAGAGCACATTCCAATGTGCCCCTACATACCCAATATATTCCGGTGGTTAAAATCTTCGTCTTCTTTGACCTTGCAGAAAATATTTCATTTCTGGATGGACAGTAGGTATGTTATATCAGGAAAATCAGAATTTTACAATCTGAGTCTTGTCTCAGGGTCTGCGAGAAAAAAAGTTTGCATGATTAGGTGTTCTGGATCTCGACTGAATGGATGAAGGAGAGAGGTATTGAATATCGTTTGACACAATTGTATATGTGGTATATTTTAATTCTATCAATACATATAAACAAAAATAGAAATAACAAAGAGAAAACAACAGCATGAACTCGGACTAAATAATCCGCTGAGACTGTCTCTGCTTTTTGCTATCATTCATATCCTGGATCCTTATTTCGACGTATATCGATAATAACAACCACATACAATATCATATACTCCGGGCCATAGGTGTTTGGTAATATTATGTTGTGTGGATATCTATGTTTAAAAGAATAGTACTCACCTTACTTGTTTATTTTACATTTTCTCTTTCGTTTGCTGGAGAGAATGTAGATTTAAATCGTCTTACCGACGAGTGCATAGATGCAGCAAAAAAATATAAAACAATTCAAAAAGATTTCTTATATAAGGTGTTGCATACAGTCGAATATGAGGGTTGGAGTGGAGATGCCGATAATTTCGATCTCAAATTTCCTATAGCGATGAAAATAAGGTATGCAGGTGTGGAAAAGAAGGGTTATTACTGGTTTCTCAATGATCCGAAGAGAAAACATCATATACGTGCTAAAGTCGACTACGCTGGTAATTTTGAGTTAGTTGAAATAGCTGGATCCGGTGCCAATAACAAATTTTACGGAATAATGAAGGATGGCATAATCAAAGGTTTGTGGGAAAAAAGTAACGGTAAAAGATCTTTCGCTTTTTATGTCACTGTCAAAAAGTAAATTCATACAACATCGTCTTGCACAGGACGGCTGCTGCAGTGTGGTGCAAGGAGTGCGCTAACTTCATCTAATGGCTTGCCAGTGCAGCGCTGATAAGCCATTATACCAACAGCCACCTGTCCGACCGCAAGCAAGCTCGCACCCATACGAACGGCAGTTTATCAACGCTGTATTATACTCAATAGTGTCCATCCAGAAATGAGATATTTTCTGCAAGGTCAAGGAAGACGAAGATTTTAACCGCAGGAATACATTGGATATTTTGAGGATTAAAATCTGAGTCTGACGCAGAGATTGTGGAAAATAGCCATTTATAGACTGGCACTAAATAAGGAATAAAAATGGATAGCCCAAAACTTGCAATAATTGGGATCTATAGAGTTCCTCTTACTGAAGAATTGTATAGAAAGGCATATGAAGTAAAATATAGTGGATATTCTATTCCTTTCTGGAGAAAGGGGAAAATCAAGAAAACATTGAAAGAAGAATTATTTTCTATTGTATTGATAGAAATAATTGTGAAGAAACCTGACAATAAATTTGATGTGGGAGATTTCGGGCAGCCGAATAGTGACCAGACACCTTATGATGAAGCATTTTTAAATCCTGAAGGAACTCAAATAATCAGTAGAGGATTCGACGTACCAAAATCAGATGAAATAAGGATTTTGTTTTTCCTGCACTTTTTTAATCCTGAGCAACCCTTAAAAACAAGTTATGGCCAATTAACCTGTCCTAAAATTAAAGAAATTCCTGATAGACTAAAACAAATCACAGGATATGAACCGATTGATTAATAGAAACAATACGTTAATGTATATCAAAGTGATGTAGATGGCCTTACTCCTCGGCTTCGCTGCTCTGTAAGGCAACTGACTTTTTCTTTCGATTCATTATGAAAAAGATAGAGGAAAAAATGTATAAAGAAACACAGTGCGTACAAAGCGGCACATATCACGATGTCACGACTGGCGGTGTGAACACTCCTATTTATACCTCATCATCCTTCGAATATTTAAATCGAAAGGACATCTTCTATCCCCGTTACTTCAACACACCAAACCAAAATGCTGTAATCGGCAAGCTTTGCTCCCTAGAAAGTTCGGAGGACGGCGTCTTATTCAGCTCTGGTATGGCTGCCATCAGTTCAACTGTGCTTACATTCATTGGTGCCGGAGATCATGTTGTTTTTTAGACGAGTTGTATGGAGGCACGCATGCCTTTGCAACGGATACTTTCAATCGGCTAGGTATACAATACTCGTTCGTCCCAACATCTGCAGATGCAATAAAACAGGCAACAACACCCGCAACAAAAGCAATTCTTATTGAATCGCCGACTAATCCCCTGTTGAACATCATTGATATCCGGGCAGTGGCGGCCTTTGCAAGGCAGAATGGTATCATTACTATTGTTGACAACACCTTTGCCACCCCAATAAACCAAAATCCGCTCAGCTTCGGTGTGGATGTGGTTGTCCATAGCGGCACAAAATATCTTGGCGGTCACAGCGATTTATGCTGTGGTGTTGTGCTGACCTCACACGAATATTCAGCTCGAATTCGCGCTACAGCTTGTCATCTAGGTGGTAGTGTAAACGCTGTCACATCTTATCTTCTTGAGAGAAGTTTGAAGACACTTGCATTGAGAGTGGAACGGCAGTCGCAAAACGCCCTTCATATTGCCGAATTTCTCTCTGACCATCCCTTAATTTGCAATGTAAATTACCCCGGTCTCCCAAATTTCAGAGGACATGAGACGGCAAAGAAACAAATGAAGAGGTTTGGGGGTATGCTCTCCTTTGAACTGGATGAAGAGAGGGTTGAGCCGACTCAATTCCTGTCACGATTACAACTTATTCGTCCAGCAGTGAGTCTGGGAGGCATAGAGACAATCATTTGTTCACCAGCTCAAACATCCCATGTAAAAATGTCAGTAGATGAGCGTAAAAGGGTCGGCATCTCAAATGCTCTTTTACGACTTTCGGTTGGTATAGAGCATGTGAATGACTTAATCGCTGATCTTGAACAGGCAATGTCAGGATAAAAAAATCGAGCAACCTCTTCTCATTGAGCAGGAAAAGCTGCACCCGTTGAAGAGTACATTACCGCGACGCTTACGCGTAGCGGTAATGTGGCGTTGACTCCATCCAATGGCTTGCCAGCGCCGCGCAAGTGCTGCGCTAACAAGCCATTTAATCAACAGCCATCCGCTGACAGCAAGCAATTTCGCACCCAGACGGACGAATATTGGTCAACACCGCATTGTTCGTTGAAAAAAGATGAAATTCAAGACGATTATTTTTTTAATCCTTATTGTTTTTAACAACAGTTATGCTGAAGATCCTTCGCCATCAATAGAATTGCAATTTTGAGAAATCTCATAAAAAGCGTAGAAGGGCCGGAATCAAAACGTCATCGGAAACCATATAAAAATCACTCGTTTCGAACTTGGAATCTCAATATGACTATATTAAAGATCGAGGTGTTAAGAATGCCCCATTTTATGTGTTTATGGGGACATCGATGCCATCAATTATGGTCCTACCGTCTTTTATCACAAACCATGATGAATGTTCACGATTGATACCTGATGAATATCAAGAAGCTATTTCGGAGGGTATTGTGAGGGGGATTAGAAAATACATTAACGAAAAATAAAAATATAAACTCACAACAATTGTGTAGAGGGATATTTGGCACGCTGCCACTCCGCAAATGTCCCTCAAGCAAAACATTAAGCCCCAAGACAATGAATGAAGAATTTACAGGCTATAGAGCGTTTCCTGAAATGATATCTCATCCAGAAATGGTACAATCCTCTTGAAATTTTATTTGACAACAAAAGCACGCTCTATTTTAAGTCGATTTGTACTTTTACTCCAACTTTTTGAATTGATCAAATTGATGGGAATTTTGCCCAAGACATTGAAGAATACTGCCTGTTTCGTGAACTTGGCCGGGAGACTGAACGCCTTTCCATTTTTAACGGAAGACAAGAAGTACCAATAATGGAATATCTACAAAATCGAGGATTTGCTGATTTCAAATCACCAGGCAATAATAAAAAATGGCGGCAATTTTGGCGATGATAATACACTGTCATCACAATGGAGTGGGGCGTTAGACGAGATATGGTCAGATTATTCAAAAGGAAAAGAGCCTATATGGAGTTGATGGCCGCCGAGACATTTAATGGTAAGATTGACCGCCATTTTGGTAGCGCACTGTGTGAAATAGGCTTCGAGAAAATAAAAGAAAATAAATGGGTAAAAGATCTAGAGACTGGTATAAGAAAAGTAGTCACAATGATGCATTGGAAAGGGGCTGTATCAACACCGCGCTGGGGTTATTCCCTTGACTATGTTCCACATTTTGATAATTCCTATAAGAATATATACTGGCATCGCACAAATAAGTCTGCGATGATTGATGTGTTTCCGATTTATTTTGATTTTTTTAAATATTCTTTTTCAAGATTTTCAACACCTGACGAACATAGCAAGAAACTTAAAGAGTTAATGCCTGAAATAATTTATGACATCAATGAGTTTTACAGTTCAGGATGCGAGATGCAAGATTTGGTTTCTATACTTGAAAAATGCCATTCGAGCCGGTCTTCAGGTCTTGATTTTTGGAACTGGACTCAATTGCCATTGGCATATGCATTTGTTTTAAACAAAAGTGGTGAAAGTGAAAAAGCTAAGATTATATTAGACAAATTTGTTGATAGAGAAAATATTGCTGTCAGCGCTAAGCAAAAGCTAATAGATAGATTCA
>JAXHSZ010000091.1:0-19502 GCA_034190725.1 Thermodesulfobacteriota bacterium | reverse complement strand
CCCCCGTATTCCCTTGGAAAAGCAGGGGCCAGCCACCTTCTTTCCCCCATCTTCTTCATGAGCTCCCAGCAAAGTGGGCCTATGCCGATCTCTGTACCCCTTTCTACCTCAGCAACCATCTCATCCGTAACTTCCGTTTCCAGAAAGTGTCGAACTTCTTGCCTGAATTTCTCTTCTTCCGGAGAAAAACGAAAATCCATATCTATTCCCCCCTTTCGTCTTCTGAGGTGCTACAGTCCCATCTCTCTTGCCACTATCTTTCTCTGAAAGGTTGCATTGCCCAAAGTCAGAGCAGCAGCTTTGGCACGACGAAAATAAATCTGCATGTCATGCTCATCCATCAACCCTGTGCCGCCGTGTATTTGTTGCCCCAGAGTCGTAATATTGATATAGGCGTCACTGGTGAATGACTTTGCCATTGCGATTTCCTTTTCACACAGTAACCCTTCACTCACCATCCATGCAGCATAATAGGTAAGATAACGAGAGCAATCGAGATCAGTAACCATATTAGCACAGTGGTGTTGAATTGCCTGGAACATCCCGATGGGACGGTTGAATTGTACCCGTTGTTTTGCATAATCGACCGCCATCTCCAGGACAATCTGAGCCCCACCGACCATCTCCGCACACTTGGCAAGAGCCGCTCGTTGTAATATACCTTCCAGAGCTTCCGCCTTCTGTTCCGCCTTGCCAAGGGGGTCTTCTTGAGATACTTTCACCCTGTCAAATTTCACCTCAAAGAGTTTGTCTCCGGAGATGGTTTTTAAGGGAGTTATGGATATTCCGGGACTTGTTTTGTTGACGACAAAGAGTTCCACACTCTGGTCGCTCTTCCCTTTGGTTACGCAGACCATCCAATCAGCCATATGAGCGTCTGGCACAAAAAGCTTGATGCCGTCAAGCACAAAATCATCTCCATCACGACTGGATGTCATCTCCAATTCTCTCATGTCATACGACCCTCGAGGGTCCATAAGAGCCAGGGTACCTTTCGATTCACCGCTGCATATATCGGGGAGCAATCTTTCCTTTTGCTCTTCTGTGCCAAATGCCATGATTGTCTGAGCGCCGAGGACTACAGTGGAGAAAAACCAACTGGGGGCCAAGGCCCTTCCCATCTCTTCCATGAGCACCGCAAGATCCAGGAAACTCCCCCCACTTCCTCCATAATCTAAAGGGAATATTAGCCCCATCCAGCCCAAATCCGCCATCTTTCTCCAAAGCTCAGGCGAAAATCCCTCTTCGTCCTCTTCCAACTCTCGTACCAGGCTGGAGGGACATTCCTTTTTTAAGAAAGCCTGTGCACTGTTCTTTATAATTTCCTGTTCTTCGTTCAAAGCCAGGTCCATCTTTTACCTCCTTTCTAAGGATTCTTCCACATTTACACTGTGCAGTCTGAATGTTGAGTTGCTCGTCAGGTATCGTAAAGAAAATACGAATTCTTTTTCGCATGAAGATGATGAAAAACTGAATCACAAGAGATGAATTACTGCCTGGAATGTATGAATTATTGTAGCTGTTCACGGGTTTGAGTTTCACAGGTTTCAGGTTCAAGAAAGAACGCAGTGACTCCTAAAAGCTCCCTCTTCTGACACCTGAATACTGACACCTGAAACCAAGATTGGAGTATTCGTGGTCGTACATCTTTACCATACAAGAGCATCAATGATAAGGCCTGTGAACGGTTACGAGTTATTTTTGATTATAATATCTTTGGGATGATTTGCGATGGTTATGTATACATAACAAAAGGGGCAGGTGTGAAACCTGCCCCTCTTGTTTATCTTGCTTTTCTTCTCCCGTCTATGGTTTCAAACAGAGCCTGCAATCTGGTCTCTATCTGAGAATCCGAAATCATAGCGGAATCGATCATGTCTCCTTCAACTATTACCCCAGGAACCCCGTATTTTTTATCCAAAACATCTATTACCTCAGGCTGAGCAAGGTTCATTACTCTACATGTTTTGGAGGAAAACATAAGTAATCCGTCGATCGAATAGTCTTCAATCAACTCCCCTATTAGATCTATCGTCCCTTTTGGGGAAAAACTATATGTCAAGTGACTTTCCATACTATAGTATAGATCTGCCCAGCATTCGACCGGATGTTCTGGATCAATCAGTTCCGGATGGGGAAAGAATTCCCAGGGATATCGACCGCAAAGGACAACGGCCCCATTTGGAATGAATTTACGCATAAATTTACCCAGGAATGCCCACGGAAGCCAACCGTCCCAGTAAAGCCGGTATTTCTCCCCTTCCGGAGCTATTGCGGGGATTCCCTTTTCTCTCCTTTCCTGCAGTTCTTTTAAAAGCTTCTCGTAATAGGCGACACCCGCAGGGTTTCCCATGAGATAGAAGACGGGTGCAATGCTCACACCGTAATCCCAGAGGGTCCAACGAGATGGTTTGTCTTTAAAGAATTCCCAACATTGATTTCTCAAAGTTGCAACTTCCTTTAATACACTCAATATCTCACTCATATGATCATAATCGAAAGGCTTTCCGCATACCTCTTCCATAGTTGGTATAACGAACTCCTTAAATTGTTTGTACACATAATCCCTAACCCTGGGTAAATCTTCCTTATGGTAAACACCTGGAAGATCGATAGGCAAAACTCGAACCCCGAATCTTCTGTTGAGTCCCTCCGCATAGTGGGACATCTCAGGGCAAAGACGGCCTGCTATCATTAAATCCGGCATCGGAAGAATTGCCTGGGGATTTATGGGGATCCCTCTGGCCACAGCTTCGCCCATGCCCATGTGGAGCCGATGATAAGAACACGTCTCAGGAAGATCTCCCGCCATCTCAGCCACTTTTAAGACCTCTTCTCCTGCCCCTATTCCACCACAATAGGCAGAATAACCTGCCATAAAGTGGCATTTCATACCCATAGCGTAAGGGAATATGAATGTTGGGCCGGATGCCCACGCCACCTTCTCTCCTCTGTCCTTGGCCGTTCTTAGATCGGCCCAGTGTTTATCCACCAATGGTCTGATCTCATTTGTTGTTTGAAGCCTGTTTACCTTATACTTGATTTCCATTATACACCCCCTATTATCTCCACAAATGATTGTAGCCTAGTTTTTATAGCCTCCAGAGTGATTATCTCATGCTCCACCTGTATCATTATCTCATTCACCCCTTCTTTCTCCATTTTACTTCTAAAGTCGGGGTAATAACAGGCATGGGGAGGACAGTATTTCACCATAATACTGATTATGCCCTTGGCGTTGTTATCCTTCATCTTCTTTATGGCCTCATCGCCCCAATGGATATCCCACACCCCTTTAGTGGGGCAGAGCGGGCTTTTGGTCATATATCGATCTGAAAGGGCCTTCATCGGACTACCACTGAGACTGACTTCGTTCGCAAAGTATCTCGAACCTATATAAAGATCATCATCAGGAACGATCATGCCCAGGTCTTCTATAAGATCGAGGATGTCAAATTGCAGGGTCTGGCAAAGACAGCCAACAGGGATAACCCGGATCCTGTCTTTTTTTGTTTCCACAGTCTTTTTTTCCATACCTGCAATAAGTTCCTTCAGCAGTTCATTGTGGTCTTCTTTGAGCATCAACATACTTGACCACACTATCTGCATTACCTCTCTCGCCTTTAGTATCTCAGGTTTTTCTCTCCTTATCTCATATACCCTTTCCAAAAGTCTGCGATGCTCATTGTATATCTCAATGCTCTTCTTAAGGCTATCATCGCTTATCTTTTCTCCGGTAAACTCCTCTAACGATGTCTTGAACGACTCCATGTCATTTAACGCAAATTCTTTACTCGCATTACCGGGATAGAGAGCTGGAAGATACAGCACTTTCATATATGCAGGTTTAAAATGCCTTTCCATAATGAAAGGAAATTCTCCAGCCTGCAGACATTGTCTGATATGGAAGACCATCCCATCCATAAAGCTGAGTTTCCCTCTCACTGCATCATCAACGAAGCTCCTGGTAATACCACAGTCAAAGGGCGGTACATGGGCATGCCCCCATGTTACTGATTCGTTGCCCCTCCATATTACAACCGGGATCAAACCGGCCGCATGGACTATCTCTTCTGGAACATGCATAGGGAAGCATCCGACAATCTTTTTGTTCTTACTTTCCTTAAGTGCCGCCACATGGGAATAGGGATCTGATGTGATCTCTGCGATCTTAGTCATTACTTTTTCCATATTATCCACCTTTCTCCTACTGTTGTTTGAAATGAGCATTCAATCATGTGAGACCGAGTCAATGCTACCAGAAAGTTCACCTTTCACCATTCTGAGAATGATTTCTCTTCAGTGTCTGTGAACAAGTGACAACCTCTTTCATAGAAGACGTATATTGATTTTCCCCCTTTCTCAGAATCAAATTTTTGATGTCATCTTACCTTCAATTCGGGGAGTAAACTCCTCGCACTTATCAACCTCTGAACGTAAGGAGCACCCTGAGCAAAGACCCATGTCCTTGCATCCCTGAATATACGCTCCACAGGGTGACGTTTTGTACAGCCAAAACCTCCATGAATCTCCACAGCCAGATTCGAGGCCTTGAGAAGGACCTGAGAAGCAAACGCCTTGGCCGATGCGGTTTCAGCGGTATGCTTTACTTTTTTGTCTGCCAATAATGCGGCCTTATAAATAAGGAGACGGGCTGCCTCGATCTCTGTGGCAACATCACCCAGGGAGAAGCTCACCAGTTGATACTCACCAATGGGATGACCAAAGGCTTGTCTGGTCTTTGCATATTTGACAGCCTCTTCTAAGGCCGCCCTTGTCAGTCCTAAAAAACCTGCAGCCAGTGTTGTCCTGGTCTCATCGAGGCTGGTCAGGGCATACTTCAACCCTTTTCCTTCCTCTCCAAGAAGCTGCTCTTTTGGAAGGACACAATCTTTAAGAAGCACTTCTTCATCCTGATGTCCCCTGCAACCCATTGTGGGCACCTTCTCAATCACTGAAAAACCCGTTGTTCCCTTCTCTATAACAAAAGCACTGATTCCCCTTGCCCCTTTACTGGGATCGGTCTTGGCCATAACCACATTCCAATCTGCGGCATGGGCAAAGCTCATATACCGCTTCCTGCCATTAAGGACGTATTCTCCGTTCTTCAATTCAGCAATGGTCTCGAGGGCGCCCGCATCGGAACCCACGCTTGGTTCAGTCAGTCCAAATGCTCCGAACGCCTCCCCCCGAGCGACCGGGGCCACGTATTTCCTCTTCTGCTCTTCGTTTCCCCCGGCGAGTATGGCTCCAGGCGCCAGACCAGGTGCCTCCATGAGCATACCGGCAATGGCAGATTGGGAGGCACAGGTGATCTCCTCGGCAGCTATACAGATATCCAATATGGGCCATTCCGTTCCATCGTATTCCTTTGGAATATACATGGCCAGATACCTGTGAGGCGGACTGGCCATTTTTTTCAGTAACTCCCACGGCATCTCGTCTTTTTCATCCACCTCGGCGACTATGGGGGCGATTTCCTTTCTGCCGAATTCACCCGCTTGTCGTTTGATCCCTTCTTGCTCCGGGGTCAGATCGAAACAGATTGCCATTTTATTCCTCCCTTTTTTGATCTTATGAAGCTATCTTCTCCTTGCATCTATTGTCTCAAGGAGTGCCTCTATCCTTGTGCGTATCTGATCTTCTGAGACCATAGTGGAATCGATCATATCCCCATCGATCACAACTCCCGGTATACCGTATTTTCTTTCTATGTTTGATATGATTTCCTGTTGGCCCAGGTTCCACATCCTGCATGTCTTGGATGAGAAAAAGATCATCCCGTCAATGGAATATGATTCGATAAGATCCTCTATGTGTTCCTGCCCTCCCCATGGTCCGTCATGATATGAGAGTGTATTGGGACTCGTGTAGATCAACCTGATCCACTCGTGAATAATATCATCGGCTTCTGTGTCTATGTCCTCAGGGTGAGGGAAGAACTCCCACGGATACCTCCCCGCAATGGGAATAGCACCGTAGGGGATCATCATACGGATGAATTTCCCTAAAAATGCCCAGGGAAGCCAACCATCCCAGTAGAGACGATACTTCTCTCCATCAGGATGAACGGCTGGGATGTTCTTTTCCACTCTTTCTTCCAGTTGCTTGAGGAGATTCTCATAATACTCAGTACTTTCAGGCTTTCCCATTGCATAAAAGATCGGGGCGATACTGACACCATAATCCCAAAGAGTCCAGGGGCTTGGCTTCCTCTTGAAAAATTCCCAACACTTATTCCGGATGATGCAAGCCTCTTTCCACGGCCTCATAATGTTCCGCATATTTTCTTCATCAAACCTGCTGCCACTCACCGCTTCTACAGCCGGGATGAGAGTTTCCTTTACCTGATCCGTCAAGAACTTTTCGAGTCTGGGCAGATCGTCTCTGGAGCGCGCCGATGGAATCTCAATTGTTACTGCTCGTATGCCAAATCTTCTATGGATCGCCTCCATATAATGGGACATCTCCGTGCAGAATCGTCCACCAATCAAAAGATCCGGTATGGGAAGAAGTACCTGGGGATTGCTCACTGGCCAATCATTCATTATCATAGCCGCCATTCCCGTATGAAGTCTATGATAAGAACAGGTGTCACGCAACTCTCCGTATCTCTCTGCGGCCTCCAGAACTTCATCCGCAGCTCCTCTTCCACCGCAATATGCCGCATATCCGGCCATAAAATGGGAAGCAATATTAGGAGTAGCATAGGCATACAGAAACATAGGTCCTGCACACCAGGCTATTTTCATACCCATTTCCTTCGCCTCTCTGAGCTGCCTCCAGTGCTTATCAACAAGCGGACCTATCCCTGACGTATCGAGTTTATTTATCTTGTACTGTGTACCCATTCTAACGACCTCCTATCATTTCCCTGAAGGATTGCAATCTCGTTCTTATTCCTTCCAAAGATATAATTTCATGCTCTACCTCTATGAGAACCTCAGGTATACCTGCCTTTGCCAATTCCACCTTGACATCAGGATAATAACACAGATGAGGAGGACAGTACTTTGTCATGAGTGTAATGATTCCCTCCGCCTTGAGTTTCTTTACCTTGTCAATCAATTCCTTTCCCCAATCTACTTCGACCTCCCCCCTGGCAGGATCAACAGGCGTTTTTATGAAATGACGTTCCATTAATGCTCCTATAGGATCATCTGTTATTTCGGCATCATTGGCAAAGTATCTGTATCCAATATAGATATCATCGTCCACAACCACCATGCCCTGGGCCTCAATCATATCAAGAAGTTCAAGTTGGGGGTGAATGCACAGACATCCTGAGAGGAAGACCTTCTTCCCCTTCACCTGTTCGTATTCATTCGTCTCCAGCTTTGATATGAGACTCTCAAGGAGTGTGTTGTGGTCCTCTTTCAGCATCAGCATGCTTGACCATACGATCCGCAAGACATCTCTTCCTCGCAGAATCCCAGGTTTTTCCTTTCTGATTTCATAAAGCTTTCTGAGAAGTGCCCGATTCTTATTATAGATTCGGATACTTTCATTGAGTTTCTCGTTCGTTATCTCTTCTCCGCCGAACTCACCAAGACTCTTCCTGAGTCTGCCGAATTCACCTTTAGTGAAATCCTTCGAGGCTTTATCTTCATGGTATATCGGTGGGATGTACAGATACTCTTCGAAGTCTGGGGGCCTATTGTTTTCAACGATGAAGGGGACCTCCTGAGACTGAAGGCATTCCCTCAAAAAAATCATTCCGTCCATAAAATTTAACTTTCTTTTGACAAAATCATCCACAACACTTTTATTCATTGCACAGTTGTATGGAGGTACATGGGAATATCCCCATGTTATGGCCTCATTACTCCTCCACATCACCACGGGAAGCATCCCGGCGGCATGAACAATCTCCTCCGGTATCCACATGGGGAAGATACCGATAACCTTCTTATTATTCTTCTCCTTCCATGCTGAAACGCTCATGTAAGGGTCTTTTGAATACTCAAAGAACTCTTTCATTATTTCTTCCACAAAAAACGACCTCCTTTCCTCTTGAAAGCCATGTAATGCTTGAATCTGGACTTTTGTTAAATTATCTTGTGTCTATTCATAAATATGTATCGCAACAGTTTCGTAAATGATCTTAGCGCATTGCTTCAGGATTATACATGAAAGAAACTTGATTCTAGCTTTAATTTTCATAACTGTTCACAGATCTTATCATTGATGATCTTGTGTCGTGAGAATGTACCATCACAAACACTTAAATCTTTGTTTCGGATGTGAGATATCAGTGTTCTGTATTCAGGTTTCAGGAGAGTGAGCTTTTAGAAGTCACTGCGTTCTTTCTTGAAACAGACACCTGAAGCCCATGAACTTCAAACCTGTCAACGACTAACAAGTTTGTCAGGAGCTTTTGAAAAAAGTCGCATAGATGGCAATCAAATTTTAATCAGGTCGCTAGATCATTCTCATATCCATTGATAACTATACAGGTCAAAACACATCAGCACCAGCCCGTTACATTACAAAGATTCTGCTCAGATGACTTCTCATCAATCTGCCTACCTCAAATAAATGCTCTTCAACCGCCTTCCTTGCCGCTTCTTTGTCTCTTCTGGAAAAGGCCTCCAGGATGCTTTCATGAGAAGATATGCACGAATCCAACATACCAGGACTTGTACAGCCCAGGTACCAGTACCTTCCCAAGGGCCTTGTCCTTTGATCCAATAATACCTTTAATAAAGGCTTTCCACATGCTGATATATAAGTATTATGGAATTCAAGGTTCAACTTGAGCCATTTTTCATAATCCCTTTGACACTCCTCTTGTTTCAAATCTTGCTCTATCTCTCTCATTTTATTGATATCATCCTCAGAGAGGTTTTCCATAGCCAGATGAGCTGCAAATCCCTCAAGTATACCGGCAATGAAATACATCTCTTCTATCTCCTCAGGGGACGATTTCAATACAGTAGCCCCTTTATTGGGGACTATCTCCACAAGACCCTCGGTCTCCAAACGCTTTATGGCCTCTCTCAGAGGTGTACGGCTGACTTTGAGATTTTCAGCCAAAGTGGACTCTATAAGCCTTTCACCAGGCTGGAAGTAACCGGAAAACACTGCTTTTCTTAAAAATTTGTATACTGATTTCTCTATAGATACACCATCTTTCACTATTAATTTGAATTCAAAGGAACTGCTATTCAAGAATCTACCTCCATCTAATAATACAATTTAGAATACAGTGCACAGTTAGAACTTTACAGTAATCCATAATACTTAGTCAAGATATTTTTCCTCATTTAATTTCTCGAAAAAACTCTTCCCATTGTCAAGGGGAGTCAAACCCAGTGCTGAAGTTATTGTCTGTCCCACATCGGCGAAGGTTTGTCTGACACCCAGACAACTTCCCTTTGTGCATGATGGGTTGTACACCAACAGGGGAACGTACTCCCTGGAGTGATCCGTACCGGGTGTTGTGGGGTCGCATCCATGATCAGCCGTGAGTATCAGCAGATCCTTTTCTGTGAGTAATTCCAATATTCCGGGAAGCTCCACGTCAAATTCCTTGAGTCCATCAGCATATCCATTGACATCGTTTCTATGCCCCCATATCATGTCGAAGTCGATCAAATTTGTGAATATCAATCCCTTCTTAGTTCCTTTCATCTCTTTTTTAGTCTTCACTATTCCATCAAGGTTGTTCTCGGTTGGAATGATTCGACTCAGCCCTTTATTTGCAAATATATCGCCGACTTTCCCTATGCCTATCACAGGCAATTCATTTTCTTTTATCACATCTAAAACAGTCTTTCCTGGGGGCGGGATTGAATAGTCCTTTCTCGCCCTGGTCCTCCTGAAATTACCAGGCTCGCCCACAAACGGACGGGCAATGACTCTCAACACCCTGTATGGATTCAGAATTTCTCTGGCTGTCCTGCAGATGTCATAGAGTTGAGAAAGAGGGATCATATCTTCATGGGCTGCTATCTGAAAGACACTGTCAGCCGATGTATAGATGATGGGCTTCCCGGTCTTCAGATGTTCTTCCCCCAGAGATTTGATAATTTCTGTGCCTGAAGCGGCCATGTTTCCGAGAAAGTCGAGTCCTGTTGCAATCTTGAACTTCTCCATGACCTCATCAGGGTATCCATTTGGAAATGTGGGAAAATGAGAATCAAGAATGATACCGGACAGCTCCCAATGTCCTATGTTGGAGTCTTTTCCTTTTGATGCTTCCAACATCTTTCCAAAGAATGCTTTTGGAATAATATTTCTTTGCAATCCTTTTATGTTTTCTATCAATCCCAGGCCCATGAATTCCAGATTCGGGAGTTCAAGTCCTCCCATTTCATCAGCAATGTTCTTAAGAGTATTACATCCTTTGTCACCATATTCTTCTGCGTCCGGTAGTTCACCAATACCAACACTGTCAAGTGTAATGAGTATCACCCGTTCAATACCATTCAAAAGCATCTATCAACTCTCTCCTCTTTAAAAAATATCGCCCTGAGCGGTGAGCTACGTTCAGTGATTGTAGGCTCCTTGTTTCTTTTGCTTCTCATGGAGTATTGACTTCCAAAGTCCAGTGTATATAACATGATTGCAGCTTTTTGCATCTGTTTGAATGCTGGCTGGACTTTTATGTATAATAAGCAAATAAAGCATGCAGCCCTCGCTTCCCTTGATCCTGCTTCACTGTACAGGTTGAAAAATATCGTCCATTGTCAATGTATAATATTGAGAATACGTTTATATTACAAGAAAAATTCAAGCCGCATCAGTTTTCAAGTTTGTACTGAGAGGATAACGTATATTGACAGGGAAGCCAATACATGAGAAACTTCCTTTGTATTCATTTCGTGTTATGAAATAGAAAGTCATCAGCAAGCTTCAATATCAATTCAATCCTAAAGCGTATACTTTCTGAGCATTTGAGTGAACATTAAGAAAGAAAATGGGGAAAGATGTTCGTTTCTCACGGATTAAAATTTGATTGCCGTTCAAGGGACACCTTTCAAAAACAAACCAAGTAAGTGCAAAAGGAATTTCAAGACATTAAAAAAAATGAGAGCTTAAAATGACTTTACTCAACAGATATATCAGTCGAGAGTTTTTAAAGGTGTTCTTCTTGAGTATGGCCTCTTTTATTGTCATCTATCTTGTCATTACTGTTCTTGAGAATATATATGACTTTATTAAAGAGGGGGTGTCTTTCTCAACGACTATGAAATTTTTTGTATTGAGAATACCGCTCATTGTAATTCAAGTCACCCCCGTAGCCACTCTGCTCTCATGCCTTATCACTTTAGGGATACTTTCGAGAAATAGTGAAATTATAGCTATTTTGACAAGCGGCATAAGTCTTTACAGGATTACGGCTCCCATCATAGGATTATCCTTATTGATCAGTATTGGATCTCTTGTGGGAAATGAGGCTATTCTTCCCTATACAAATCAGAGGGCAAGATACATAGAAAATGTGGAACTGAAAAAAAAGAATCCCGTCGGTTCTTTTAAACAAAACAAGATCTGGTATAAGAGTAAGAATGCCATATATAATATAGACCTCTTTGATCCGTTCACAAATACATTAAAAGGCGTAACCATCTACTACCTGGACAAAGATTTCCACCTGACTCGTCGCATAGATGCAAAGACGGTAAAATGGATTAATAATGAATGGCTCTTCTCTGAAGTGTCCCTGAAAAGATTTGTTCATGGATCAGAGATCATAATGAATAGATGGAAAGAAAAAGCCATCCATATCCCGGAAGTTCCCGATGACTTCAAAATGGTAGAGAAAGCTACAGACGAGATGAGCTATACCGACCTGAGGAGCTACATAAAAAAAATAAGGGCCGAAGGATACGATGCTGCAAAATATCTTGTGGATATGCATGCAAAGCTTGCTTTTCCCTTTGTGAGCCTTATTATGTCGCTTATAGGGATTCCCTTTGCTCTGAAGACTGGAAGGAGTAAGGGAATTATAGGGGGGATTGGGATAAGTATTGCTATCAGTTTGAGTTATTGGATTATGCTCTCGTTTTGCCTTTCTTTAGGGCACAGCGGTGTTCTGCCGCCGATTATTTCTGCCTGGATATCCAATATTACCTTCTTGGCTTTTGGAATCTTTTTGTTGCTCAATGTCAGATAAAAATCAAACATGATTTTTCGTGATCATTTCGATGAATATAACGTAAGGACTGCACAAAGATACTTTGTGCAGATCCTTAATATTACATAATATTCTTCAACTCATTTCTTGCTATCTGCGCCTGAGTGGTGCCCGGATAGTCCTTAATGACCTTTTGGAGCAACAATTTGGCACTCGTCTTGTCCCCCAATCTATAAAATGACAAACCTTGTTTGAGCAATGCACTTGAAGTTTTATTCCCCTTTGGATATTTCTTTATAACCTCTTCAAATTCTATTATCGCTTCCCTATATTTCTTCTCAAGAAAATAGGATTCCCCGATCCAGTATTGAGCATTGTCGGAATAATCGGTATTGGGAAACAACCTGAGATATCTGTGAAAACCTCCTCTTGCTTTCTTTATATCCCCTCTCTTGAAATCACTGTACGCCTCGTTGTAAAGCTCCTTCGGCTCAGGCTTTTGAGTAATCTTTGTCTTTTCTTCTTTAATCTTCTTTGCAGGGTCCTTCTTTGAGTGTGACTCTTCTTGAGAAAGCTTCCCTTCAGATATGAAGAATCCTTCTATGACAAGGAGTCGGTTTTTAAGCTGGGACAGATCTGTATTGATCTTGTCCAATTCAGCCGCATACTCCTTTTTAAAAGAGATATCTTTTTGTCTTTTCTGACCGATGATATATTCATGTTCTTCGATCTTTCCTTGTAGGGATTGGAGTTCGGTTCTGAAGTTGTCCAATTCTGCATTTGTATCTGCCTGATTCTTTCTCATGGGTCGAACAGATTCTTTAATGTTGTCTTCAATCCCTGCGATTATGACTTTAAGTTCATCTGTTTTTTTCTGATTCTCCTTAAACAAATCAGTCAATTTCTCCTGTTCCTTTTTGAGACTATTGACCTGCCTTTTTGCGCTGTCAAGATCATATTGGAGTTTGACGACTTCATTCTTTGATGCACACCCTTCCAAAAAGAATATACAGCATATGAAAATCAGTAATCCAATCGGTATCGGCAGTTTATACAATGAAAGTCTACGAATACAACCTGTCAAAGGATTCACCTCATGCACAAAGAATCTTTATTTGAAAAAGCAACTCGAATAGCTTCCTCCCGGAGCACGCATATCTGTCACAGGGTGGGAGTAGGGAAACAAAACTTACTCCCACCGTTACGTTCTGAATCTTCGAATTCGACAAAGAGAAACTCTTTCAAGATGAGAATGTGAACACAAATAATGGAGTTTTCTCAGTTGTTATTCCGAGATTATCCTGAACTGATCTCTTCTATTCTTGGCCCATGCGGTTTCATTACTCTCAGGATCTAAAGGTTTCTCCTCACCGTAACTGATTAGAGAGATTCTGCCGGCATTGACTCCTGCATTCACAAAGTATTTCATGGCGCTGTTGGCTCTTCTTTCACCCAATGCCATGTTGTATTCATTGGTTCCCCGCTCATCGCAGTGACCTTCAATTGTGATATTAATATCCGGATTGTCCAAAAGCCACGATGCCTTCTTTGACAGTGTCTCTTTTGCTTCATCTGAAAGAAAGAACTTGTCAAAATCGAAGTGAATATTCTCCTTCTCAAATTCTTCTCTGAGTTGCGCTTCTCTTTTAGCCGCTTCTTCCCTTCGAGCCTCTTCTTCCCTGCGGGCTGCTTCTTCCCTCTCTCTCTCCTTCCTCAGGGCTTCTTCTTTTAATTGAGCCTCTCTTGCAGCTCTTTCTTCCTCCAGCCTTTTTTGTTCAGCAGCCTCATCTGAGACTTCTTCCGTCGCAATAACTTCTTCTTTTTGTTCGATTTCTTCTACTGCAACCTTTTTCGCACATGCATTAAGAAATAAAGAAAACGATACAACCAAAGCAAAGACCATTAGATTAAATGATACTTTTTTTACTAACATTTTCCCTCTTACCCCCTTTCAAAGATAGAAAACTCATAAGAATCTCTTCCTGTAAGAAGAGATCTTCTCTTTACCTGAATCTCGGTGACCACGATGGACCGTACTGTTTCCCATTAAATTTCTTCAACTTTTTTTGCCCGGTTCCATCAGCCCTCATAATGTATATACTCTTCCTTCCATCTCGTGTGGATGTAAAGACGATTAACCTTCCACTGGGAGACCAAGTGGGATCCTCATTGTCCCCCGAGTCTGACGTGAGCTGTTTCAAATCGGTCCCATCAGAACTCATTGTATATATATTGAAACACCCCCTTTCTAAAGAAGAAAATACGATTCTGTCCCCCCTAGGGGACCAATCAGGAGAAACACTGTATTTCGTATTAAATGTCAATCTCCTTACATTATTTCCAGATGAATGTATTACATAGATATTTGGATTACCAGATCGATTGGAAACGAATGCCACTTCTTCTCCGTCAGGTGAAAAAGTGGGTGATACGTCTATGCCCCAGTTATTGGTGAGTCGTCTGAGTTTCTTTTTGTTCATTTCAATACGGTATATCTCAGGATTGCCGTCTTTACTCAGAGTCACCACTAACCATTCTCCATCAGGGGACCAATCAGGGGCTATGTTCAAACCCTTATAGTGTGCGATTCTCTCCTCTCTATTGGTGATGAGATCTTTTATATAGATGTCGGGGTTCCCATTTTTATACGATGTAAATACAATCTTTTTCCCATCCGGGGACCAACTGGGGGAAAGGACAATGGATCGATGGTCTGTTATCCTCTCTACATTAAATCCATCAAAATCCATAATATAGATCTCTTTGTGACCGGATTCATCGGAAATAAAGGCGATCTTTGTGTCGAATACTCCCCTTTCACCGGTGAAGTGAAGTAATACATCATCAGAGAATCTGTGGATCATCTTCCTCAGGTTTCTTCTCTTGCCGATATATTTTTTTCCTATGACAAACTTTCCCTGGAACACATCGTACAGCCTCGCCTCAATCTCAAGATCGTCATCATTGCATCGAAAGTTCCCCTCAACAAAAACTTCAGCTCCGATGATCGACAAACCGATAAAATTGATCTTGCCGTCCTTGTATAAGGTGACGCCTCCCATAGATTCTGACAACAAGGGTTGTTCTAACAGACTAAAAAGGCCTGAGATCTCAAGATCTTGAGTCAATACTTGATGAATTTCCTCTGATATATTTTCTTGATTATCACCTCCTTCAATGTTTTTAAAGTAATTCACCGCTGCCGGGAACCTTCTGAATGAAGGAGAATCAATATCTATGTATATTTTGGCATATGAAATGGTAAAGTCATATAAGAAAAAGCAAATAAACACAAAAAGAATAGAAAGTGCACCTGTTTTTTTCATGTAATGGAATCTTCATTTCAAAATGAGTATCATTTTGGTGTGTTGAAACAAAAATGTTACACAAGATACAGACTTTTCAAAAAGCTACCCTGTTCTCAACTCTTACAGTACTCCAATTGTTCATAACATCAAGTATCTTTTCTTACACATCAGACGGGTGAAATCTCACTCCCACATCAAGATAATCTTCCTTATATTCTCCAGGGATAGGTGGAAGAGGATCTGCCTTTTCCACTGCCCGCAGAACGGACCGATCAAAATAAAGATTTCCAGAAGTCTTTTCAAATTGAATGTCTTCTATCTTCCCATTTTTTGCCACTCTGAAGGTCATAATTGCCTCCAGGTCCTCTCGATTCCCCATGAGACCTTCCGGAAGTATCCAGCCCTCCTTTATCTTCCCCCAAATTATTGTATAGTAAATCTTAAATCTTAAATCTGCTGTCTCGGATGTGATGATCCCTCCCTTTTCTTTGGAGATGAAAGACTGATTATCTTTCTGTTGAGAGATTTCTCCTTTTATCCTAGAGATAGCTTCTTTGATCTTTTTGCTTCCTTCCTCCTCTTTCACTCGATTGACAGTATTTTTGATCGTCTTTTTTTTAGATATCTTTTGAGACAGGATTTCCTCTTTTGAAATCTGCTTTGATATCTGTTTCATGGGGACATTCGTGGCTGCCTTTTTGAGAGGCTTCGGCTTCGACTTCCTGATAGGTTCTGTCCTGCGAACCTCTTTTATCACCCAGCTCCTTTTTATCTCCAAAGGTTGTCTTTGGGGGGGAGAAACCAGGTTAACCATATAAAATGATGGAAACGTTTGTCCTTTAAAAGGCAAGAGCGGACCAAGTACTATGAGGGCCAGAATAACCAAATGAAACACAATAGATGGGATAATCATCCTCTCCAGTCCCATGGAAGAACCAAAATGACTCAGAGTTTCTCTTAACGAAAGATTCATCTCTTTTCTTCTGGAGGAACGGTAATCATACCCAATCTTTCAATTCCTGCTTCTCTGATTTCAGCCATCATCTTCACTACAAAACCATAAGGAACGTTTTCGTCAGCTTTCAAGAAGATCTCCTTTATGGCTCTGTTTTTGTACATCTTTTTCAGTTTTTCCCTTAATCTCAATATCTCAACAGGTTGTTCATTGATAAATATCTCCCTTTTTTTTGTGATAGTCAAGACTAATTTTTCTTCTTTAACCGGAACATCTTTTGCAACAACATTGGGGAGATCCACATCAATCCCCTGCTGCATCATCGGAGCGGTGACCATAAAAATGATGAGAAGTACCAACATCACATCTACGAGAGGAGTGACATTTATTTCAGAGAGCAAACTTCTGTCTTTTGGTTGGTTATCCATGACATTCCCCTTATGGAACTAATGTGCCCGTTGAGTATAGACTCCATGGGATAAACCGTTCCTGGCTTAAGGTTCTCGATTGAGGAATGGTGAATAGGAAGAAACATTGTAAAGTTAAAAAGGTCGAACAAGAGATGAAGAACTTCATATTTTTTGTGTAAATTCTTATTTCTTCAAGAAATGTCTTTCTATAATATTGAGGAATTCCGAAGAGAAATTCTCCATATCTGAGACGAGTATTCTGACCCTATTGAGATAGTAGTTGTATGCCACAACTGCGGGTATGGCAGCGGCCAGTCCTGCAGCTGTTGCTATTAATGCCTCGGAAATCCCTGGCGCAACAACAGCAAGACTGGCGGAACCCTTTACTCCAATACCTTTGAAAGCATTCATTATGCCCCATACGGTTCCAAAGAGTCCGATAAAAGGAGATGTGTTTCCTGTCGTTGCTAAAAAGGGAAGAGTCTTCTCCAGTTTTGTGGTTTCTGAGGTCACAGCCTGCCTTAAGGCCCTGCTCACATTATCTATACCACCCAATTCAGTACTCATGGAGGTAATATCATCAGGATTTGGTTTTCTTCCGGAATCTTGTGTGGTTTTACTCAGTTTCGATAATTCAATGTATCCGGCTCGAAATACCTCTGCAAGCGGGCATTTTCCCATCTTTTTTGACTCTCCAAATACCGTTGAGAGGTTTTTACTCTTCCAGAAAAAATTCAGGAATTCTCTAGACTCCTTATCTGCCTGCCGGATGAGTCTGAATTTTGCGAATATAATTGTCCAGGAAATTATAGAGAAGAAGAGGAGGATCACCAGTACAAACTGCACCATCGGTCCTGCATTGAGAACAATGTCACCCACTCCTCCTTTTAAAGCTCCCCCAGAGAAACCCGGAATAATAGACCCAAACAAAGCTATTATGTTATTCACTCATCTCTCCTTGATCTGATGTTGGAGCAGATTCTATTCAATTTCTCCTCCAAAGTCAATATATCTTTTCCTCCTGAAGAAACCAAAGCTGCTTCTATTCTGAGTTCTGACTTCAACACGTAAATCCTCAGTATACTGCTACCTTCATCCCGTCAATGTATTCTTTGATTCCTTGCGATATGGAAAAAGCCAATTTTCCAAGGTATTTATCCACCTTGAGTCTCTTTTCTTCCCTCTTATTGCTGAGAAAAGAAACTTCCACAAGGATACTCGGCATCTTTGCACCGATGAGAACATAGAAAGGTGCTTGTTTCACACCAAGGTTTTTTACCTTTGAATAATCTGTACGGAGTGTTTTCACCATGGATTCTTGAACATATCCGGCCAGTCGTGTGGATTCGTTCACTTTTGAGTTTCGCATGAGTTCCTGGAGAATGGGCAAAAGGTCACTGATTTTCTTGGTGGATGTGGCATTCTCTCTTGCAGCCACCCGGACAGCCTCCTCATCTGAGGAAAAATTTAACAGGTAGGTCTCAATACCATGAGCGTCTCTATTGGGACTTGCATTGGCATGAATTGAGATAAAGAGATCCGCTCTTTCCGTATTGGCAATAGCTGTCCTTTCCTCCAAGGGAATGAATCTGTCATCCCTTCGAGTCAAAACCACTTCACAATCTAATTCTTTCTTAATCACCTCTTCCATTTTTTTTGCAATCTTCAAAACAACATTTTTTTCTTTCAGTCCTGTGGGTCCTATTGCTCCGGGATCATGTCCCCCATGTCCTGGATCGATGACGATCTTACCAACGGAGAGTCCCAATTGTCGACTCAAGGACAATTGCTGAGAAACTCCTTCATTCGGAACTCCTATTGCAGATGAAGATTTTTCATCTGTGACGTCAATGACTATGCGAAAAGGATCCTCGAGAGGAACGACTTTATAACTTCCAATACTTTCAATGTCCAGCACAATTCTTACAGAGTCTTTTGTATGCTGTCCAGCTCGAACCATCTTCAAGAGACCATCACGTACCGGGATGGGATGTTCCAGCCCCGGGCGAATCCATGCGTTTGCCAGATCCACATAGAGACGTTGTGGTTTCTTTATGGAAGGATCTCTCTTTAAAAGACGTTGGGAAAAGGAGACCTTCTTCTCCACATCAATCACTACCCTGGTGTACTCTGGGTTTGACCAATGTCTGATACGGGAAACCAGACTGAGTTTCTCTTTTTTGATCTGTGATGGTCTCTTTTTCACAACTTTGGGCTTATACCTCTTCAGTTCTACTAACTTCAACTTTGCCTTTCGTGCCACATTCCTTCTGGGAAAGTTGGAGACCACTTTGGAATATTCTATGTATGCTTTTGATTTGTCCTGTATGTATTTCTCATAGATGATGGCAATTCTGAATTGAGCATTGTCTGAAAACTTGCTTTTCGGGTATTTTGCAATCAACCCTCTGTACAATTGAATCGCTTTTTTCAGATCGGATTTCTTGCCGGAATAGCCGTAGAGATAGATGTATGTCCTTCCCCCCATGAACATTGCGTCATCTGCCCAAGAAGATTGAGGATATTTCTTGTAGACTTCTTCGAACTTTTTGGCACCGGAGATCCAATTATGTCGATATCTTCTCTTTATCTTTGATACTTCTAATGATTTAAATTCAAGCAGTACCATGGCGCCGTGGCCGACTAAAAATCCAAGAGCAACGCCGCAGATCGATAGCAAAAGCCCTTCCAGCAGCAACGCCCAGAACAACTCCCAGCGCGTCGCGCCGAGACAGCGCAGCATGGCC
>JAXHSZ010000090.1:0-12906 GCA_034190725.1 Thermodesulfobacteriota bacterium | reverse complement strand
ATGATACAGAAGACTTGTGGACATGCTTGGAATCCTCCTCGACTGAATTTGTTTTTGTCAAAAAGAAAACCAGTATGTCTACTTCATTTCAACTAAAAAGTACGCAAAAACCGGATGAACCGTAATTTTTTGGCCTGTGCAATGAAGGCAAAGGCAGGGAACTTTATTATTTCAGGTGAAAAGCATCTAAAGGAGTTCAAACAGTTTCATGGAATCGAGATCATCGATGCAAAAACCTTTGTAGAGAGGGTAAAGAGCAAGGGCTGACATACACCGGCCTTAGTCCCTATTTTTAATACCTCTTATACTATAGGCTTTCTCCGGCGGTTTTAAAAACGTCGGTCGCTCCACATTGCAGCAAACCGCTCTGCTTGGCACATCCCATAAGAGCGCTCTTATGGGACGGGGGCTAAAAACCTCCTCTTGCTCTCACTTTTACATATCAGACATTATGTAAACTAACCGAAATGCTCTACTCCTTTAGTTCCGTTAATTTGCGAATATTAAATGAAAATTATGACAATGTCCCATTATCTTCACTTTGTTTCCCTAGTTGATAGCTTTTTTTTGTGAAGAACACCCCCCTTTCAAAAGGCTGTCAAGTAAAAAATTCAATCGGATTAAAAAATATTTACAGAACTGATACATATGATGTATATTGTGTCAAGAGAACAAACGCATTGACCGTATTTTTTGAAAATCTATGCTAAAATATCAGATAAAATCATAAAGAGTCTTGGATGAACTATGAGCGATGTAACTAAGGAAACAAAATTGAAGGATAAGCAGTCTTTCGGTCAGAGGGTGGCTCAAAATCGAAAGGCCAAGGGACTTACCCAAGAAGATCTTGGCGAGAGAATTGGTGTATTACAACGAATAATGCACCACTATGAAAACAAGGCGGAGTATCCACCTGCACAAAAGACAATCGATTTGGCCCAGGCTCTGGGTATGAGCGTGGATGAGCTTTTGGGCATCGGCAATGAAGATAAGGATTCTTACCAGGACATAAATCCCAGGCTTGCCAAAAAGCTCAGATTAGTTTCCAATTTACCTTCTATGATCTAAAAGCCCTTGTAACCTTTATCGATGCTTTACTCCTTAAAAAGCAAGTAAAAGAAAATAGATGAAGGTCAGCAGATACTGTAGAAAGGGGGTATGATAATGGATCAAATTCAATATATTTCAGATGAACAGAACAATGTAACAGGCGTAATTATTCCTATTGATCTTTGGCGTGAGATTCAATCGGAAAAAGAGACGGCTTATCTTCTCAAGAATGAGACAATGAAGAAACGGCTCCTGGAGGCTAAAGGGCGCAAGCAGGGTATTCCTCTGGAGGAAGCGTGTGAAAAACTTGGAATTTGATCCCTCAGCCTTTGAGGATTTGGCCTGGTGGATTGAAAAAGATCGTAAGAAGGCTCTACAGATTGTTAAATTGATCAAAGAAGTGCAACGTAATCCTTTCAAAGGAACCGGCCAACCGGAGAGATTGAAACACGAGCTTTCCGGTTGTTGGTCGAGACGTATCGATCAAGAGCATCGACTGGTTTATGAAGTTATGGAAGATAAGATACGGATATTGGCCTGTAGATATCATTATTAGGTATCTCTTTCCACAGCAGTATTTTTGAATGATTATCGAACAGTCAAATGCCTTATCCCCCCCCCACCCTCATGCTACGGACTGCCTGCAACGGCTTTAGGGAACTCCGGTCTCTCCACATTTGGGGAAGACGATCCGCTCGGTACATCCGATAATGATGTCATTATCGGACGTGGGCTAAAACCTCCCTTCGCTCTCACTTTTACATAACAGACATTATATAAACTTCCCTCAATGCTCCGCCCCCTTCGTCCCCATAAGCCACCTCCGGCAGACCTCCGCATTCCCATCTGCCCCAATGGAGCTCCCCGCTTACCTCCTCCAAAAAAAGAAAAGGCGGTTAAGAAATAAACCTCAACCGCCTTGGTATGCCTTGATTTCAGAAGTTATTTATTTACTTATGACCGTCCCCTAGTTCGTCGTGAATTCAACGCATTTGTCCTTTTTCAAGGCCTGACCCCAGTTCCTCGTGTGATCTTGATGAGTTTCGTTGTAGGGTTAAGGCGCCTAGTAAAATTAACTTGAACACTATTGGTTTTTCTTTGGATAACTTCTGTAGTTCTATTCGCTGTGGAATTCATCGTGAACGATTGCCAGCTTCGTCATTTCCTCATCCGGAATTTTGATTCCTGTAGTTTAAAATAAATTATCAACTTCTGCATTGATTTTAGGTAGTAAGCAAAAACTGTTCAAGTTATTATTGCTAGACTCTTAAGTATCGTGTCCCCGGAATATTTTTTCCGTTAGTAGCGCACGCCGGGATCTGTGCGGGGGTTGTGGGGCAACCCGCATTCCTACCGCGACCTCTATTAGTGATGTATCGTTTTAACCATCCATATTAATCCACTCATTTCTTATTTCGACAAATTCATTTTCTGATTGACATATGTTTTTCCATACTCGAATTACATCTGGAAGCTTCTTCTTCTGGGTAGAGTAATTCAGATAAATTGTATAAGCTAAGCAAGCTGCACTTTGCCTTAGCTCTAGTTTTTTGTTAAAGTTTATATCAGGTAGTTCGATCTCGAAATTTGTTTCGTCAGCTATTCTGCGCAATCCCTTTAGTATTGAGTCCTCGAATTCTTCAGTAAAAAGTCTTGGTTTTTCTCTAATCAACATATTGGCGACATTTAATGCACTAACTAACCCGCTTTTTTGTCGCCACTTGATTTTTTGTCCTAACAAATTTAGGAGCTTCAATATTTCGGATTCAACAGGTGACTTTTTGGGATTTTGAAGAATTGTAAGTATAGCGTTTAAACCATCAACTACTTCATCATGGCTATCGGAAGTTAATGCTTCTTCTATTTTCCATAGTACTTTTTCCAAATTTTGAGGGAAAATGTGTATACTAGCTGCCTCGGCACGAATGGAAGACAACTCAAAGTCTTCGAATTCAGACAGTAGACGGCCAACTGAATCTTTTAATTCATTGTCTGATTCGATGGATAAAAAAGGCATAACAACTTTTATAAGCACTTCAATGAGGTGCGAAAATCTCCCTTCGAATTCCTCAGGAATAGAGCTGGAAAAGCCTGGCTGGGCGTCATTCTTTAGAAACTCCTTGTCAGCGTCCCACCACTCAATAAGACGCTTTAATAGAGAAACAATTTCTTCTTCATCCCATTGAATGAACTTGTTTGCCCCAACAAGGTCGCGGCAAATAGGAACGACGCCTCCAGTAATCGCAATCCCAGAATCTGATTTGTTTTTTTGAGTCGGGAAAGGACTATCCTGCACATATTTTTTGAACAAAGCAATAGGTTTGACAGTCTCAGGATGAGGCAAATCAAGAAAAGCAAACTTGTAAAAGTCTGTATTTGAGGGAAATCCTAAATCATCTGTTTGAGACCAGAGTACTTTACTGAGCCTGGAACTATCATTTTTTTCTAACAATTCTAAGTCATATAATTTGACGATAATAAAGGTTGCCCACTTTCTTTGGGAAATATCGGTAGAAAGGGCATGTTCAAAGAGTCCATCAATCACTTTTCTATCAATTTTTGGCTTTGGCTTCTTAAAGTTTTTTATTGATGCTTTATCAATCATTATGAAATAAAATGGATTTATAAATTCGCGTTTAGTGATATGGTGCAAATTTGAAAGAACTGGAAATTGTAATAGTCTATTTATGATATGAAGCTGTTGAGGGTCTGAAAAAGAATTCAGTAGTCTCTTGGTCAGATTTTGAATTCCACGAAACTTATCTTTCTGATTTGAATTATATATATCCAGTAGAAATTGCAGCATCTTTTCCCTATTGTAATCCGAACACTTACTGCACAGTCGAGATAAGATCTCTGGGATAACTTGAGCCAATACAATCCCAAAATTATCTTTATTAAACCAATTGCCGCTCTTAATATCATTCCAATTTCTCTCAACTACTTCGATATATATTTTAATAAGATTATCAACATATGCTACATCCAATTTTTGTAATGATTCTCGGTTAAAAATATGATCAACGACCTTGTCGTCGGCAATTCGAATCATGGTAACAAACGCCCAGTTGGGAGAGTACTTGGAAATTCGTAAAAGAGTTCCTTCGGCACTTTTTTTACCTAGCGTTGATCCAGGTATTCTAAACGGTATGCCCACCTCTTCGCAAAAACGTAAAAATGTATAAGCGGAAAGAGCTTCCTGATCCGCCCCGTTCATATGATGAGTTCTTGTGGTACGCCCAATATCAAATTCTCTCTTCTCCGAAATTGTTGGCTTACTGACTGGTGGATGTTCGAGATGACTTTCAAACAATTTCAATTCGTTCCATGGATCACACTTGTACTGTTTCAGGTTATTCCACCTTTCAGTAAACTGGTGACGAAACTCTTCATGCTCTGACCATTTGGCTTTTCTGAATGCAACTGCGCCTTTCACATATTGAAGCAATAGCATTGTAAAAGCTTCCTGTGAGACTAACAAATAATCTATAGTTATTGGTTTTAAATTAAGTTTAGAACGTATATTTCGTAGAGATTGCTCAAGAATTTTTTCTGCTTCTTCCATTTGGCCCATTTCGGCCAGCAAACCTGCTCGTTTAGCTTCCCAAAAAGGAAGTGATTCATTTGACGGCCAAATTTTAAACTCTTCCCGAACTTTTGGCAGATCTAATGCAAACAATGCATAAAGACTACGTTCATAATGAAAGAAAGCCTTTTGGTCTGGTGAAAAATACATGGTTAGCTTATCTAATCTTTTACTTTCATTTTGCCATCTATCATGAAGACCTTCTTCTCGGTAGAAACGGATCATAGAAAGTGAGAGGTAAATCCACATTTTTTTTATTTGTTCCCAAGGCAAATCTTTATATTCTTGGTTATTCGGAGATACGGTAGTCTTGCTCGTAGATTCAATGTCATTAAAGGGAGAATATTTCTGGAGTATTTTTTCATACAATTTTGCTAAATCGTTAAAAATTGGCACAAGGCTTTTTTCTAAGCGCCAGTTCAACTCAAAAGCAAATTCAATATCAAATGGAACTGGAATGTCATCTTTAGGTGAAATGTGATTTATCCATCTTTCTGTAGAAACCCAAAAAGAACTTCGCCTATCTTCTGGAAGAATGCACCAGTTAGGATATTTAAGGCGACTTTTCTTCCATTCTCCAATTATAGCAGTTATTTGTGCAATCTTATCAGTGCAATTGTAATCAGGTGCCATTTTGCCATGACTAATCGGCCATCCTAAACGATTATCCTCTTCTTTTATTGACAATAAATAATCACAAAATTGTTCCAACGCTTTATAATGATCACCTTCGACATAAGGGCATCGACCAAGGTCAACTAAAACTATATTTCTTTGTTCGAGTAATTTTATTTGAGCATCTGAAAGGTAAAAGATGCCTATGAGGTAAATTTTAGGAGAGTTTTGTTTGCCAAGGTTATCTCGGATCCAGCCTATCCATTGCAAAAAATTGGGGTCATCACCGGAGAATCCAATGAGACAAAGAGTGTTTTCCAGTAGTGCTTGTTGAACCGTATTAACAAATGGTGCAAATTCATTTGGATATAAACGATAATCTTCCTCAGTAATTATGAATGGACGCTCAGAAGGAAAACTACCGTGTAACTTTATAATTCTAGGTCTTTCGGAGTAAACCAAGTCTTCTTTGTTTATGACAATATCGTATTTCTGTGATGTAATTGAGGAAGAAGCTCTTTCTAAAAGTGTGTCGTAATTAGTTGTATATACATCAACCCAAGGTAACTCAAGCAATTTTACATGCAAAGCAGAAGGTTCATAATCTTTATCTGGAATATTTGCTCTAAGTAATTGGTCAAGCGCGGGGCGCCCTATAGCTGCTTGGACCTCATCGGCTAATTTTAGAATATTGAGATATTTTGAATTATTTGGGCGTTCACCATTAATCTTCTCATAGAAGAGATCGCCCAATTGTGACCAATCTGGAAAACTCGTCACAGTGGTCCCATTTGGCTTTGCATTTTTGCTGAAACCTGCACCAACCATAATTGCAGCATGACCAGACCATAGGCGTTCGGCTATTTCTTGTAAGTATGGCCTGATGCTTTCATCAATTAAGTCTTCTTTGTTTTCTTCAGCAACGCTGCTATTCATAACCAGTTATTCCTTCATGCAGTAATAACATACATTTTTGTAATATAGCTGCTTTTTATTTTGTACATCCCCAGGATGAGGAGGGCGCTTTAGCGCATCTGTTCCATCTGTTTGATGGGCAGGGTGTGCGTTCCCCCGGTGCTTTGTTGGTGATCGCCCTCATCATCCTGGGGATGAGCCTCCGCTCGGAAGCCCATCAAGTGATTCTATAGTTTCTGTCTCACTATCAAAACCTGAAAACACTTAACAGGAGTTATTTCAATTTCTTATACTTTGCCCAACTGTATATCACACTTTTTATTGTATTCTGCTTAAGATGAATAAAGACAAATATTGCAGGTTCTTTCCGATAGAGAAATCGAATTACGCTTATTCCTTTTTAGAAAAGTCAAATCCCCTACAATTATATTCAATATGAAAGATGTTTAGGATAATTTTTGGATTTTGGTGAGATTTTGTAATGTATCATTATATTGTAAAAAAATACACTCAAAATGCAAGAGAAAAAAAGTATACAGTTAAAAAAACATTATTTTTTATATAAAATCATTTTATAAACTCCTGTCCATTGGAGATCAGTGCACAATGATTTTTATTTGTAGTGAAACTTCTTTCTGCAATGCTCTACTCCGTTCTATTGCCTTGATTGTGTATCGGAAATGCAATTGCCATTCATGGGAGAAATATTTGACATCAGTTGGTTCCTCAGTGGATCAATCTAAGCCATGTAAATCTCACTACTCTCTTCTCTCCAGAGTGTCTGCACGCATTTTTTCTTGACTGAAACATGATGACATGATTAACTGGTGCCTATCCATAAGTAGCTATTTTCTGCAATTTCAACATCAGACACAGATTTTTTTATCTTTTTGAAAGGTATCTTCACGAAAGAACCATGAAATTCATTGCAGATTTACATATTCATTCCCATTTTTCCATTGCCACAAGTAAGGATTTGACACCGGAAAATTTGGAGAAGTGGGCACTGCTCAAAGGAATCCAGGTGGTGGGAACCGGAGATATGATCCATCCTGGCTGGTGTGAAGAACTCAAGCAAAAACTCATCCCCTCGGATAACGGCCTCTTCCAACTCAATGATTCGTATCGGTCGGATGAAACCAGGACTCTGTATGGGGATAAAGATCCCGTTCAATTCATGCTCACCGGTGAAATAAGCAATATCTACAAAAAAAACGGGAAGACTCGCAAAGTCCATAACCTCATACTGACTTCTTCTTTTGATACCCTTAAAAAAATCCAGACCAGACTGGATTCCCTTGGAAATATCCGTTCAGACGGACGTCCCATCCTCGGACTACCGTCAAGGAATCTGTTGGAGATTGTTCTGGAATCAGGAGATGATGCGGTTTTGGTGCCTGCTCACATATGGACCCCGTGGTTCTCGGTCCTGGGATCGAAATCAGGGTATAATTCCATTGAAGAGTGCTTTGAAGATCTGAGTGACTCCATATTTGCCATGGAAACAGGACTTTCCTCAGATCCTCCCATGAACCGAATATGCTCTTTCCTGGACCGCTACACCTTGATCTCCAATTCCGATGCCCATTCACCGGAAAAGCTGGGCAGAGAGGCAAACATCTTTGATACTGAAGTTTCTTATGAAGGCATCATCAATGCTTTGAAAACAGGTCATAGAGAGAAGTTTCTCGGCACAATAGAGTTCTTCCCTGAGGAAGGAAAGTACCATCTGGACGGACATCGAAAATGCGGGATCAGATGGACACCACAGGATACGGCAAAACATAAGGGAATGTGCCCTGTATGTGAAAAAAAGGTCACGGTCGGGGTATTGAATCGAGTGATCGAACTTGCGGATCGATCAGATCCGAACATGATCCAAAATAAACAAACCTTCTCCTCCCTCACCTCATTAAAGAACCTTCTTTCGGAGATCATGAGAGTAGGCCCAAATACCCGGAAAGTGGATAATTATTACCAGTCGCTGGTCAGTAAAGGTGGATCTGAGTTCACCATTCTCCTGGACCTCCCCATTGACCGGATAAAAGTAATTGGAGACGAGATTCTCGCAGAGGGAATAAAACGTTTACGGAATAAGGAAGTATATATTGAAGGGGGCTTTGATGGTGAGTTCGGGAAGATACGCGTCTTCAGACCCGGTGAGATCTCTTTGTTTTCTCGCCAGATATCCATGTTCGGGACAGAAGTCATGGAGCCGCTCTCTCGCCAAAAAAGATCTCCGCTGGAATCTCATCTTAAAAGATCCGAGAAGCCCTCGGATACAGACTTTTTATCGGTCAAGAAAGAGACCGGTCCGGATACAATGACTCATCTGAGGACAATGAACACAGAGCAGGAAGAAGCTGTGAATCACTTCCTTGGTCCATGCCTCGTTCTTGCCGGACCGGGCACCGGCAAGACCTTTGCACTCACGCAAAGAATCGTCCGCCTCATAAAGGACAGGGGGGTTGATCCTTTGGAAATCCTTGCCGTAACCTTTACCAACAAGGCGGCAGAGGAGATGAAAGAGAGAATACATGGAGAATTTCCTCAAAAGAATATACGTGAATCCATGACCATCTCCACGTTTCATTCCCTGGGATTGGAAATATTAAGAAAACATGCTCATCTCTTTGGCAGGTCATCCGGATTTGCCGTCTTTTCCGAGGATGAACTGGATTCTATTTTAAAATGGTATCTCAATATGGACAAGAAAGATTCCAAGAGGATCGCAAATGATATTAAGGAGATAAAAAGCAAGGGGATTCCTCAGGAAGAGATTCAGGAAGAACAACTGTCCCAAATCTATGGAGAATACGAAAAGATCCTTGAAACAGAGAATGCATTTGATATTGATGATCTTCTCCTTGCCCCGGTTCAACTCTTCAAATCATATCCTGAGGTCACCGCATATTACAGAGACAGATACAAATTCATCTGTGTTGATGAATACCAGGACATCAACCTTGCCCAATACCGACTCATTCGTATTCTGGCCCCTGAAAACAATTCAAATATATTTATCATCGGAGACCCGAACCAGGCTATCTATTCTTTCAGGGGTGCGGACGTGAGCTTTATCCAAAATTTTCAGAAAGATTACCCCTCTGCTCGGATTTATCGATTAAAGACCAGCTATCGATGCTCTGATACCATCCTGAAGGCTTCCGCTCATGTGATGACCTGTCTTGAGAGAGAAAGCATGATTGACGGCCTTAATGAAGGTGTCGCCATTTCCATTCAAGAATTCCCTACAGCAAAGAGTGAATCGGAATATGTGGCAAGGACCATTGAAAGAATGATGGGAGGGACCCGTTTCTTCTCCATGGACAGTGAGATTGCAGACGGAAACAGTCAAACCCACATCACATCCTTCTCCGACTTTGCCGTGCTCTTTCGCCTGGCCAGGATGGCCCCTGATCTTGAGAAAGCCATGAATGATCATGGGATCCCCTACCAACTGGTGGGTGAAGAGCCGTTTTTTAATAAGGAGCCCATAGCATCCATTGTGGACGTATTGCGGTTTATGGCCAATCCAGGAAATGGAGTCCTCTTTAAAAGACTGATATATAAGAAGGTAAAAGGCATTACGGAATCCTGGCGGTCAAATTTGGATCGAGGAGTCAAGCAGGAGAACCTTACTGAGCTGATCAACGAGGTTTTCACAAATCATTTTCATGGGATAGTGGACTCTCACCCTCAGGAAATAGAGAGATTCCTATCATTAGCGAATCATTGGGATGGGGACCTTTCAGGATTTCTGTCCTTTATTCAACTGGGAGTGGCTTCTGACACTTACGATCCCAAGAGTGAGAAGGTGACGATCATGACCCTCCATGCAGCAAAGGGGCTCGAATTTCCCTGTGTGTTCATTGTGGGCTGCGAAGACGGGATCATCCCCTTTTCTTTTTTACAGGACTACAAGGCGGACCCTGAAGAAGAGAGGAGGCTCTTCTACGTTGGCATGACCAGAGCCAGGCAGTTTCTTCTCTTCACCCATGCAAAGAGGCGGTCTCTTTTCGGGAAGTCACTCAATCTGCCCTTATGCCCCTTTGTTGCCGACATCAAGGAGGAACTCCTCATCAGGCAAAGGGCAAAATACGATTCAAAGGAAAAGAAGAAAGAACCAAAACAGTTATCGCTATTCTGATTTACATCGGATTGAAGTGGTCAAAGGACCAGGGGGAGGTGCCCATGACAGACGTCTTCAGGATCATGGAAGGAGACGATTATAATGAAGAAAAGGGGAAAGGGGTATGCATCGGCATCGACGTGACAGTTGCAGGGAAGCAACTCCCCTGTCCTATCTCCGATGTGTGCTACTCATCCGGGGATTTGGAAAAAGAGATACAGAAGATTAAAGATCATCTCAATCTCCTTTTAGAAAAGGGAAAGGTTCTTCTTTCAAGCTCCGCCACGGGTTCAACATTGAAAATCACACCTGAGATGCCTGCAAATGAAGTATGGGTAAAGCTTGGTGAAATTACAGAAGACAACCTCTTTGTGGATATGTTTAATAGCCTGGATGAAGAGAAAAGAAAGGAGGTCGCCGAATACGTCCTCACCCAATGCAACATCTTTTCAGGAAAGGGTGCCTACTTTTCCCAACATTATGATAATGAGTCGGGTTATATGGAAGGGTGAGGGGAAAAGACCTCTGTCACTTTCCACACAAGAAAGACCTTGTTTTCTGTCACTTATTCGTGTAAAATATTAAATATAAATTGGTTTTTTCTCTGTTTATCATGCGCCTTTCAATTGTGTTGTAATGTCAGATCAAAGAACTTTCTTCAGACCCCTGCACCTCTCCATGTAGCGTTCACCTCACATACTCAATCCTGCACCAGATGAAGCGAGAAGAATAGAATCATCTCAAGTTCTCACCGGAACTTGGATGTGATGATCCTGTATTTTATAACACTCCTAAGAAACTCGGTAGCCGTTCACAGGTTTCAAGTGTCTGGTTTCGGGTTTCAGGTTCAAAAAAGAAAAGAATGCAGTGATAACTTGAAGCTATATGTATGGGGAGAACATTGAGGTCGAAAAAAAGCTTTTATGTTTGAGTGAAGAGTGTATTTCGAGTCTTTCTCTCTCCTGACACTAAGATTTGAATGTTTGTGATGGTACATCCTCACTAAACAAGAGCATCAATAATAAGGCACGTGAACGGTTACGAAACTTGAATCTAAAAGCGAGTTTCTTTCATGTATAACCCTGAAGCAAAGCGCCGGGGTAATTTGCTAAAAAGATACATTTTTTTATCTATTGAGGGATTGTTATGGACGTATTGAAAAAGATGGCGAAGTATGATCATGAGCAGATCGTTTTCTGCCATGATCCTGTATCAGGATTGAAATCAATCATTGCCATTCATGACACTACCCTCGGCCCGGCCTTAGGCGGAGCACGGATGTGGAACTATTGGAAAGAAAAAGATGCTTTTCGTGATGTATTAAGGCTCTCCAGAACAATGACCTACAAGAATGCTGCAGCGGGGTTGAATTTAGGAGGCGGGAAAGCGGTGATTATTGGTGATCCCTCTATAAAATCAGAGGCATTGTATCGGTCATTTGGGCGTTTTATACAAACATTAGGGGGACGATACATAACAGCCCAGGATGTCAATACTTCAATTGACGATTTAATGATCATTCGTAATGAAACCGAATACGTGTCTGGGTTGCCGGAACATGTTGGGGGCGCAGGAGACCCTTCTCCTTTTACAGCATTGGGGACGCTTGAGGGGATCAAGATATCTGTTCTCAAACGATTGGGAATGAAATCCCTCAATGGAATAACGGTCGCTGTTCAAGGTCTGGGAAGTGTTGGTTCTGCATTGTGCAGTTTGCTCCATCAAAAAGGTGCGGAATTGATCGTTACAGATACGAATGAAGGATGTGTTCAAAACACAGTCAAACAATTTGGTGCCACGTCGGTGGGAGCAGAAGAAATCTATTCAGTAGACGCTGATGTGTTTGCTCCATGTGCATTAGGCGGCATTATCAATGACAAAACCATTCCACTATTTAAATTTTCGGTGATTGCCGGAGCAGCCAATAATCAATTGTATGATGAAGGCAAACATGGAAAGATCTTAAAAGAAAAAAATATCCTCTATGCCCCGGACTACATTATCAACGCAGGTGGGGTAATCAATTGCTATTATGAAGTAATCAGACAATATAACCGCGAGTCTGTTGAAACGAAAGTGAAGGGGATCTATGATACGCTTGCCAGAATCTATGATATTGCAGAGAAAGAAAGCATCTCACCACACATTGTAGCGGCACGTTTTGCTGAAAAGAGGATTGAACTCATCGGCAAAAGAAAACGAACGTATATGAAAAGTGGATAGGATACATACAAAGGAACGAGTAGCAGTGACTCAAGGGCAAATCTTCCATACCATGTAAGATCCATCAGTCCTTTTTTGACTGGTAATCTTTCACTGGTTCGAGGTTTACAGGTGTCTGGTTTCAGGTTCAAGAAAGAACGCAGTGACTCCTGACACCTGAATACTGAAACCTGAACACTGATATCTGACACCCGAAACCAAGATTTGAGTGTTCGTGATGGTACATCCTCACCACGCAAGGGCATCGATGATAAGACCTGTGAACGGTTACTTTGACTGTAACAGTGTAATAGGCCGCTTTCATGGTTTTGTGTAATAAGTGGTCTTCTTTTCTATTGATAGACGAAAGCATTATAAACAAAAGTCGTGGACGATGCTATTCCAA
>JAXHSZ010000009.1:0-3863 GCA_034190725.1 Thermodesulfobacteriota bacterium | reverse complement strand
GAAAGAGAATAGTATTTAACATATCCAAATAGTGAACACGCTGCCAGCAAAATTGTCCACTTAGAAAAAGATTATGAAGCATGTGACCAATCACCTACTTTGGAAAAATTTTCCGCATTGCGAAACGGGTAGACTTGGGGCCATTTGATGGAAATAGAAAACGTCCATGAAATATTTATATCTTGTAGTGAGATGTGGCGGAGGTTCTGAAGCATTTTTTCAGGGGTTATGCTGTGGGAACGAATTCATGAAATTGGTGTAATAAACTTAAGTGAGATACAGAGGGGTCTACTATTGGCCCATGTCAGATAAATATTCGAGGAAATAGATGGCGATCTGGTGGAAAACTGTAGGGAAATAGATATATCATTAACACGAAGACCTGCACGGTAGTGGGTGAGACAACCATGAAGAACGGGGTTGGCGATGAGGTGCATTTTAAACTGCTGAAATTTCCTTTTAAGATAGTGGAGGATGTATCCCTTAACTTTCAAATCACAGGACAGCCAAGTTCCCAGGAAACCATCAACGAACTTATCAATTCCACCGGATTCTTTTTTAACGACAATGTTGAGATTGAACTGGGGAAGACAAAAGACAGTTTAAAAATTACCAGGTTTGATCCCAAGATTCTGAATAAGCTGAAGGTAAAAGGAAGTGGACTGACGGAAAGCGTTGCCATCATAGCCATTGATAAACATGGAAAGGAGATTAAACTTTTTACCAACAAAAAAAGTAACCACTATAAGGAGTTATTACTAAATCATTTGAAAGTATCTCATTGACGAAAAATGAAAGTAATGCCATCAAGGCAGTCGTCAGGGTGCTAAAAAATGAATTCTCTGTGACTCAAGTCATCCTGTTTGGATCAAAGGCCAGGGGCGAACATGACGAGTATTCAGAAATCAGTTTGCTTGTGGTCGTTCAAGATTGCTGCATTGGAAAGAGGAGAGGGCTATTATTGGGGCTTTGTTCGATATCGGTATGGAATATGATGTTATTTTCATCCCTTTATTCACTTTCTCTGATGAATGGGAGAAAGGCATATTAACGGAATTTCCTGTTTATCGGGAATTCTCACAGAATGGAGCTGTTGTGATATGAACCAAGAAATCTTAGGATGACTTGAATAGGTACAATATTCAATAAGGAATGAGCGTTAATCAATTTAGCAGCACTCCCTGCCACAAATAGGGTATTGTAGGTGGTTGATGCAAAATCATGGGGAGGCTTGGTTATGAGGACAACTGTCGAATTGTCGGACAGACACCGCGGTATTTTACATGCCCTCTCAACGGAAAGGGGGCACAGGGGATACTCCAAAATTATTGAAGAGGCTATAGATTTTTATATTTCGGAAAGGGCATTAAAAGACAAGGCGGCCCAGGAAATTATTATGTTAAAAGGGTCATGGAATGTTGAAGAAGGAGAACGAATAAAAACAAAACTGAAGAAGGTTAGAAAAGATTGGCACATCTGATAATTGCCGATACAGATGATATTATTGACTTCTTCACAGATAACAAACCTGTATCCGATGAAATCTCAAAGATTATTCTGGAGAAAAGGCTTTGTCTTGCATCTCTGACGGTCTATGAACTATACGATGGAGTTATCGGGAAAAAGAGACTGAATCAGATAGGGACCTTGTAACCAGTATGCCGATATTTACAGAACTTAAAACCAAAGGAAGGTTTATTGGAAATCAGGATATTACCAAAAACTGAAATTGAGGAGAAATGGGAGTGAATGAAAAGGTTATAATAGATGGAAAATATTGTGGATTTTTAGGGAGAGGGAACGGTGGATATGTATGTGGTATGGCTGCAGCATACATTGAAGGTACTGCAGAAGTAACCCTTTGGAATCCCCCTTTGGTAGATGTGCCGTTTGATGTGGAGCTAATCGACGGCAGAACGCTTTTTAAACATGGCGATGTTGTTGTGGCAGAAGCTCGATCGTGTTCCCTTGACCTTGATATCCCAAGACCGCCAACGTACGAACAAGCAGTGGAGGCTTCAAAGCTGTCCGTAGCCCTCTCGGATAACCCGCCGAGCCCGGACTGCTTTGTCTGCGGATGCAATCGTACCAAAGATGATGGGCTGAGGATCTTTGCAGGCCCTACTCAAGACAACAATGTTGTTGCAGCTCCATGGGTTCCTCAATCCTCACTGGCCGATGATTCAGGAAAAATAAAGAAAGAGTTTCTCTGGGCCGTTCTCGATTGTCCGGGAGCGTATTCTTATTTCGATAGAAGAATACCAATTATAGTCCTGGGACGCCTTGCTGCCAGTGTAAAAAACAATATCAGACCAGGCGAGAAGTGCGTTGTCATAGGCTGGAAGATCGGAACAGAAGGAAAAAAACTCTTCTCAGGTTCTGCTTTGTTCTCAGAATCCGGCGAACTGTGCGGGATTTCAAAGGCTACATGGTTGCCGATGAAGGGTGTGTGATGACGTAACATGTGCGCATATGAAGTATATTTTATTTTCCATTTGTCGGTTTTTAATCTTCGCTTTTCAGTCGAAAAGCTTTAGCAAGTGATTATATACAGGTGTAAGATGATCCGACAGGGAGCTTACCCCCTGATTCTTTTGAAGTCACCTTTGTTTTTCCTATTTGACAGTCAATGCATAACAAGTTAAAATTGTGATAAATTTTGATATTCACTTCCATTTTCTTGAGAAAGAATTCACAGTGAGCTTCCAAAAAGACTCAAATAAAAAACGAGATGATGGACACAAAATCAATTTTGAACACGAGTTGAGAAAGATTGTGAGCAATGTCAAAAGCAATTACGATCCAGAGAAGATTATCCTTTTTGGTTCTTCTACCAAGGGTTATCTCACCGATGAGGGTGATATTGACCTGATCATTATAAAAACCACAAAAGATGATCCCTGGAAGCGAGCTGCCCAGGTTGACTCTTTTATTGATCATGTTGTGCCAGTTGATTTGTTGATATATACACCTGAAGAGATTGAATCAAGACTGAAGATAAATGATTTTCTTGTGAAAGATATCTTAGAAAATGGGATAGTCCTTTATGAAAAAGGGGTATGAGACCATAACGCTTGAGTGGCTGAAAAGGGCGGATAGCGATTTGAAATTCGCCCAATCGAGTTTAATAGAATTTGATGATTTCTATTCTCAGATGTGTATCTTATGCCATGATGCCGTTGAGAAATACCTCAAGGCTTATATAGCATCTTTCGGAATAAGGCCAGAATGAATACATGATTTATTAACATTACTCAATGAATGTATGAAGCTTTCCAAGAATCCCATGAGTCTTAAGGCTTGTGAGGAAGGATGCAGGATTCTCAATAGGTACTGTACGCCACTCAAATATCCATCTCATTATCCTACAGCAACCAAGGAGCAAGCAGCCCAGGGAGTCGAATTGGCAAACCAGATCAAGAAGATTATAAGAAGAGAAATAGGGATTCAAGAAGAGAATTAATAAAAAAGAATTGCTGAAGAATTGTTGATCGGCAATGAAGAGGGGAAGAGGGTTTTAAGAGTGAATGATTCCCAATTATTCAAATGGCGTCCCCATCATATTCTCTGTGAGCAGTTTTTTACATATGACTTCAGCGACAGGGGGCCTGAATTTGTACAGATTGAGCAAAGAATAAAGGATGTCATAGGCGGAGATGCCGATGGATACGTGGAGATTATAGAAGGTGCGGATGAGTTGTGTGGTGTGTGTCCTCTGTGTGTTAATGGTATGTGTAAAAGCCCTATTGGCGATGAGCAGGCAGTGAGAAAATGGGATGGTATTGTACTCAAAGGTCTCGGCCTTTCATACGGAGAGAAAGTTTCTTTGAGTGATCTCAGAGCACTCATTCAGGAGAAAGCCC
>JAXHSZ010000089.1:0-8829 GCA_034190725.1 Thermodesulfobacteriota bacterium | reverse complement strand
GTTTGAAAGAGTACTGTATTTCATCCGTTTTGAAGCAACATTTAAATCCGAAATTCGAATATCGAAGCAAGAAAAAAATTCAAATGACAAAAATCTCAATGATATAAACGAAAATCGACAGTACCATACCGAGTTTTTTTGAATTTAGGAAATTTGAATTTTGATATTGTTTCGGATTTTGGATTTCGATATTAGAATTTTTATGACTGTTGATACGTTAGCATATCAAATTGCCAAAATCGTTTGCGAAACTTTTAATACATCACAATAGATATTGAAATAGGGGGTAATGGCATGAGATTAGAAGGAAGGGTAGCAGTTGTTACAGGTGCGGGTCAAGGTCTTGGAAGGGGTTATGCAGTGGAGTTCGCAAAACAGGGTGCGGATATCGTGGTCAATGACGTGAACCAGGATAATGCAGACAATGTGGTAAAAGAGATAGAGAATCTCGGCAGGAAGGCGATTGCCGTCAAAGCCAGTGTTGACAGCAGAGAAGAGGCACAAAAGCTCATAGACACTGCCATAGACAAGTTTGGGAAGGTGGATATCCTTGTGAACAACGCAGGGATCACCAGAACCGCCATGTTACATAAGATGACCAAACAGGAATGGGATCAGGTCATCAGTGTCAATCTGACAGGGGTTTTCAATTGTATCCAGGCAGTAGCCCCCCATATGATGGAGAAGAAGTATGGGAAGATCATAAACGTAACCTCTGTGGCAGGTGTACGGGGGACAATGGGACAGATCAACTATGGTGCTGCAAAAGCAGGGGTGATAGGAATCACTAAGTCGGCGGCAAGAGAGCTGGCCAGATACGGCGTTAATGTAAATGCTGTCGCTCCAGGGGTTATCGAGACTGCCATGACGGAAGTAATACGTTCGACTCCCAAGTTCAGAGACAAATTTCTGTCGGAAATCCCTTTGGGGAGATTCGGTCAGCCTGAGGACGTGGCAAAGGTTGCCGCATTTTTGGCTTCTGATGATGCGAGTTACATGACCGGCCAGGTACTGATGGTGGACGGGGGGATAATTATATAGAAGTTTACAGGTTTCAGAAGTCAGGAAAATACGTTATGATTACTGGTGCCTGATCACTCTGCGTTTTTGTATCGATATGATCTAGGAAAGGTGGAGTCGAACCCAGGAGGACTCAAGATGGAGGACAAGTTCAAGAAACTCGAGAAAGCATATTATGAGGGGGCAAAGCGTTTAAAGACCTGGTCCGGTTTCCAGGTGAAAGATGTCTATACCCCAGAGGATACAAAAGAAATTGACTATTCAAAAGATATAGGAGATCCGGGCAATTTCCCCTACACCAGAGGTATTCATGAAAATATGTTCAGGGGGAGGGTCTGGACAAAACGAGAACTTTGTGGATTCGGAACTCCGGCGGATACAAACAAGAGACTCAAGTATTTGACAGAAGAAGGGCAGAGTGGTTTGAATTTTATCAATGACCTGCCCACGGCCCTTGGAATTGACTCTGATCACCCTCTGGCAGAGGGAGAGATCGGAATTATCGGTGTCCCACTTTCTTCATTAAAGGACATGGAGACCCTCATGGATGGGATACCGATCGAGAAAGTCAGCGTATCCATCGTGGTTTCCACATGCACTGCCCCCATTGTCCTGGCCCAGTATATCGCCCTTGCTGAAAAGAGGGGCGTCGAAACATCCGGACTGAGGGGGACAATTCAAAATGAGCCGTTGAAGGGGCGTTATTGTGGATTCGGGCCCAATACGGCCCACACAGACCTTTGCCTTCAGTCCGCAGTGGACATTATAGAGTACTGCACTAGAAACATGCCGAACTGGTATACCATGAATGTGAACCTCTATGATTTGAGGGAGACAGGCATAAATGCATGTCAGGAGATCGGATTCGGATTTTCCATGGCCATTGCGTATATCAGGGCAGTCCTGAAACGAGGATTGAAAATAGATGAGTTTACTCCCAGGATGGCATTTTATTGTTCTTCTCATATTGATTTCTTTGAAGAGATAGCCAAATTGAGGGCTGCGAGAAGATTGTGGGCGAAGATCATGACGGAAAAATTTCAGGCAAAGAATCCAAAAGCCATAAAGTTCAAATATGGAGTTCATACGGCAGGCTGCTCATTGGTACCGCAACAGCCCATGAACAATATCATTCGAGTTGCGTATGAGGCCATGGCAGCGGTTTTGAGCGGCGTCCAGTCTTTACACTGCTGTTCTTATGATGAACCGATAGCCTTACCCACGGAGGAGGCTCACAGAATAGCACTCCGCACTCAGCAGATCCTGGCCTATGAAACCGGTGTGGCAAATGTGGCAGATCCTTTGGCCGGTTCCTATTATGTTGAGAGTCTTACGAATATGATAGAGGAGGAAGCGACCAAGATAATCGAAAAGATCGAGGATATGGGTGGAATAACCGCGGTAATGGACAGCAAATGGCTGGATAACGAGATAGAGCAGGCAGCATATAAGTACCAAAAAGAGATAGATGAAAAGGAACGAATAGTCGTGGGTGTGAATGACTTTGTTATCCCCCCTGACGAAGATCTTGAAGGTGATGTTCACAAAATTTCGGACGAGGCGGCAAAGACTCAGATTGAAAGCCTCAAAGAATTAAGAAAGACCAGAGATAATGAAAGGGTAAAAAAGGCTCTTCTCAAACTTCGCAGCGTAGCGGAGAGAAAGTCGGATGAAAACCTTATCCCCCATATAATTGATGCAGTGAAAGCATATGCCACTATCGGTGAGATTAACGGGACCATACGAGAAGCCTTTGGTTATCATTACGATACCATGGGGGTATTGACCTCGCCTTTTTGATTCTTTAAAATAATTCGATTCACCAGGGTTGACACCGCTTCCTTTCAGGTGAAAAGATTTAGCGAGTGAATCTATGCCGGTGTATGAGAAGTCAGGAGTCAGAATAGCGTACCATCTTGTTCGTTCGGGTCTATGACTGACCAGAATCATAATACACTTAAAGCAAAGATCCTTTTCCGTGCTTATTGTATTATATTCTGTCTTCTGAATACTTAATTAAGGTTGTTGGAGTAAAGGAGGAGATACATGGGTCGAGAGTTTGTGAGTTACGTGGTTGAAGAAGGGATGGCAATTGTGACCATTAATCACCCGCCGGCAAATGCATTGGACAATAAGACCACCAGTGAACTTGATCAGGTCTTTGATGAATTGGCAGCGGATGAGGGTGTCAAGGTCATCATTTTAACAGGAGCGGGAGAGAAGATATTTGTTGCAGGTGCCGATATTACCCTGTTCCCGGAAATGGACCAAAAAGCCGGTGAGGAATTTTCAAGGAAACTCCAGGAAGCTTTTGATAAGATCGAGAGTCTTGAGAAGGTTGTTATCTGTGCGGTCAATGGTGTCACATTAGGTGGAGGATGTGAGCTTGCCATGTCCTGTGATATCAGAGTTGCTTCGGAGAATGCCAGGTTCGGGCAGCCGGAGGTGAATCTGGGTGTCATTCCCGGTGCGGGGGGTACTCAGAGACTGCCGAGATTAGTGCCAAAAGGAAAAGCCAAGGAACTTATATTTACAGGTGATATGATATCCGCCCCTGAAGCAAAAGAAATCGGTCTTGTGGACAGGATGGTTTCCAAAGGGGAAGCTGTTTCCGAAGCCAAGAAGATAGCAAAGAAGATTATGGGCAAGGGACCCATCGCCATAAAGTATGCCAAAAAAGCCATAGATGAGGGAGTGAATATGACCCTGAGTGAAGGTCTGAAGTTGGAGAGAAGACTCTTCGGTGAATTGTTTGGTACTGAAGATCAAAAGGAAGGAGCCAAAGCATTTTTAGAAAAGCGAGAAGCTCAATTTAAAGGGAAATAAGAGGTGACTGATTCGTGATTCCAAACGACAGGAAAGGGATCTGTGTTTTACCGGTTATCTGAGAAATAACAAAAAGAGAACAGATAACGAATGCAATTATTCGGAAAAGAAACAGAGGAGGAAAGAAATGCAGTATGATCTTACGGAAGAGCAGGAATTGATTCGACAAACCGTCAGGAAGCTGGCCGTGGACAAAGTGGCTCCCAGGGCGGCTGAAATAGATGAGACCGAGGAATACCCCTGGGATATCCTGGAACTCCTCAGAGAAAACGCCCTCATGGGTGCAGATGTTCCAGAGCAATACGGCGGTTCCGGATCGGGGCCCCTGGCATTGTGTATCATCATTGAGGAGTTATCAAAGGCATGTGCCAGTACCGGGCTGATCCCTGCGGTTCAGGAACTGGGATTGCTGCCCATACTTCTTGGGGGCAGTGAGGAACAAAAGACTCATTTCTTGCCAAAGATTGCCAGTGGAGAGCATCTCACAGCCTGTGCCATCACCGAACCGGGGGCCGGTTCGGATGTGGGAGGCATTGCAACAAGGGCTGTGAGAGATGGCGATGAATACATTCTCAACGGAAATAAGATATTTATAACCAATGGTGGAATCGCGAATATATACTCGGTCTTTGCGAAGACTGATCCGGATGTGCCAAAGGCTTCAAAGGCCTTGAGTGCTTTTATTGTGGAAAAGGGCACGCCTGGATTTTCAGTGGGCAAGCATGAAAAAAAATTGGGAATTCGCGGCAGCGACACTACGGAACTTATTTTTGAGGATTGCAGAGTACCGGCAGCAAACCTGTTGAGCGACGAAGGGATGGGATTCGCAGTCTGCATGAAGACACTGGATTTCTCAAGGCCGGGGATAGCCGCTCAGGCCCTTGGTATCGCCCAGGGGGCTCTTGATTTAATTTTTCTTGCTTAAAAACTTGATGATTTTCAGAACTTCTACCCTGACAACCCGGAAGTTCGCCTGGGTATTCACGAGAAATATCTGCTAATAACTGATTTTCAGGTGTTAAAATTGCGATCGCTTTACAGATCATCCAATCATTTTCTTGGGGAACAATCCACGCCCGCCCATTCGGAATCCCTGCTACAAAGGTTTTAAATTCTGGAACTGGAACGGGTTTTTTGAGTGAATTGGTATAAATTCCATTTCCTAAATTAATTAATTCTAATTGTTTACTAATCTGTTTTAAACAGCGTTGACATTCTAAACCGCCACAGTCTTGAGAAGAATCTGAGGAAGGCTTAAAACAGGTGGTTTCTGAGAGACATATTTCTGTGTAGAACCCTTCTCGGTAATCTTTTGTAAGATAATCTTTGGTAAATTGAATAACGGTTTGAGGTTGAAATTCTAAATCGGATTCGGTAATTTTTGGAAGGTTAACTGTATTATGACTTGGACTCTGTTGCAACGCTTTAGTATAATAATTGATAGCCGTTTCCCAATGCTGCTGTTTTTCGGCAATATAACCCAAAAGTAAATCAATTTCTGAGGTTAAGCCTTGATTTTTTGGATAATTTTTTTTACGAATTGCTTTGGCAAAATGACAGGTGGCGATCGCAGAGTTCCATTGTTTTTGTTGAATCAAACAGGAAACTAATTTTATATAAATTTCTACTCGCTGAGGCTGAATTTGCAAGGCTTGATGGTAATGTCTAGCGGCTTGATCGGGTTGACTATATTTTAATAAAGCATTTCCTAAATGTACATGAAACTGAACCCAATCATCATATAAGAGTAATCTTTCTGAAGACTGTTTAGACTGACTAAATGTGTCAAATTTTTGCAGTTTGCGGAGGAAACGAACACAAGCTATTTGTGCGAGTCGCCATTCATCTGTCTCCGTTTTTGAGATAGACATAGACTCTAACCGTTGACAGTAAGCTTCGACAAATTTTGGATCTAAACTAATCGCTTTTTGATAATATGCGATCGCACGATCAAATTGACCTTGTTTTTGGAAAGAGTAGCCACAGTCACTATAGGCGAGAATATTTTTGGGGGCTTGTTGAATGGCTTTTTGAAAATAGTCAATGGCGATTTTATGTTGGTTATGGTGTTGATAAAGCTTGCCTAAATTGAGTAAAGTAACTGTTAAATTAGGTTGAAGTTCTAGGGCGTGAAGATACGCAGAAATCGCCCGCTCTTTTTTTTCTTGAGCTAACCAAGCCTGACCCATGTTATTATGAAGTATCGCCCAATCCGGCTTTTGATTGATCGCTTGTTGAAAGACTTCTATCGCTTCTGAATATTGGTTATTTTCAATCAATAAACATCCTAAAGTATTATAGAATTTTGTATAATTTGGGGCAATGTTAATAGCTTGCTTGAGAATTAAAATAGCGCGATCGCTTTGCGCTTGAATATTATAAGTTAAGGCTAAACCGAGATAAGCTTCAACATACTGAGGGTTTTGAGAAATCGCCTGTTGATAGCTAGAAATTGCCTCTTCAAAACTTTCCTGCTTATATAATGATTCTCCTAAATGGTAATATATTTCTGTCCAGTTTTCTTTGAGTTGAATTGCTGTTTTGTAAAGAAGAACAGCATCATCAATCCATCCCGAATTCTGGTAAAGTTGAGCGAGATGAGCATAGGCAGCGGCATCGTCGGGTTGCAATTCTATTGCTTTTGTATAGGCTAAAGCTGCTTCCGTTAATTGTTCTTGTGCTTCTCGAATATGACCTAAAATTCGGTAAGCGATCGCACAGTTCGGATATTGATGGAGAATCTGTTGACAAATCTCTAAAGCACTCTCAATGTCACCTTTTTCTAAATGAGAAAGTGCGATGTGAAGCTGCTGTTCAATCTTCATTGATACATTTTAGTTTCCTTGTTCGAGTTGAATTTTACTCTCTTTTTCAAACCAGGCGATCACTTGTTCAACCCTAAGATTCTCGATAGGTTGCTGTTCTTCTTGAGAAACTTGTTTTAAGGGTTTTAAGGACGACAAAACTAAACGAGTAAAGAACTGTTCAAAGCTTTGATCGAGTTCTAGCTGTTGTTGAATCATTTCATCTTTTTTGATCCAGTCTTTTACCTGTTCGGGAGTGACAGATTCGACAGCGATTCCTTCTTCCTCAGCAATCTGTTTCAAACATCGCAAGGCATAAAGAGCGAGTCGAGTTGAAAACTTTTCCTTAGAAGACAACAGCGCAGCATCAACCTTAATTGCTTCCTCTGTCGTCAAAAATTCTATTGTGGGTTGCATGATTTATTCTCAAAAAACTATTCTAAAAAATTATGTCAAAACCGAATCTAATATGTCCAGGGATTTTAATCCCTGTCTAAAATTTGAAGTCCTTTTCAAAGGACTCAATCGCGCCTCGTAATCTTTTGTAACCTATAACCGATAGCAAGATTGCCTATTTACTGATAATCAAATATCCACACCGATGTTCGCCATTAACAATCCAGTGGGTTCGCTCCACAGTACAATCAGGTAAAACTGCACTAAACATCTCTAATTCGTGGCCGCAAACGCTCGGAAACGACTCTGCCACATTAGAAATAGCGCAGTTATGCTCCGTCAGCACATACCGTTCGGTTTCTGAACTCGAAGACTCCATCGCATACCATTCCGCCATGTAGCCTTCGGCTTTGCGAAGTTCCACCAACTGAGCAACCCGTTCTTGAACCGAGCCATCTCCCACCTGTTGACGGTATTCTAACGCCTTACGTTGCCATTGTTTCTGCAAAATTTGGCTGACTTGTTCGTGTCCAACTGTTTCCGCTAACGTATCAAGGAATGAAATGGCAAATTCATCATATCGTTTCGGAAAGCGATCGCGTCCCTGACTGGTAAGCTGATAAATATGCTGCGGTCTTCCCATCCCCACCTGGACAGACTCGTACTGAATTGAACCTTCTGCTTCTAAGTCTTTGAGATGGCGGCGAATCGCTTGGGGACTGATTTCGAGGGACTCTGCCAATTCCTGTGCTGTGGCTTGACCTCGCTTGATGAGTTGCTGCACGATATCTCGCTTGGTGGAATGCTGCTGAGTGGTGGTCATCGGTGTTTGTTATAAAAATTTACAAAATTAGACTTTGACAATGCACTTGTTGTTAATGTAACTTAAAATAGACTTAAGTAACAAATCTGTTGTTTAAGTCCGGAGGTCAGGGACAAAGGACTGAGGACGAAGGGCAGCAAGTCGTTGACAACCGAGTTCCATCACCTGTCTGTTTTCCCTAAGCAATTGATTATTCAATCTTCAAGAAGAACACTAACCTATTAAGCTTATGACTGCTTCAGTTAAAACCTTAGTCAACCAACCCTATAAGTACGGCTTCGTCACCGATATTGAGTCTGACTCAATACCTGCGGGACTGAGTGAAGACGTCGTGCGTCTGATCTCCGCTAAGAAAAACGAGCCTGAGTTTATGCTAAACTTCCGGCTGAAAGCTTATCGTCAGTGGCTGAAAATGAGTGAACCCACTTGGCCACACGTCGATTATCCACCCATTGACTATCAGAATATTGTTTACTATTCTGCGCCGAAAGTCAGTGAAAAGAAAGGCAGCCTGGATGAAGTAGACCCGGCTATCCTCGAAACTTTTGAGAAATTAGGTCTTCCTTTATCTGAACAAAAGCGTTTGTCAAATGTTGCCGTTGATGCAGTATTTGATAGTGTTTCAATTGCCACAACCTTCAAAGAAAAACTGGCAGAAGACGGTGTGATTTTCTGTTCGATTACAGAAGCGGTAAAAGACCATCCTGAACTGATTGAAAAATACTTAGGAAGTGTGGTTCCAGTCGCTGATAACTTCTTCGCTGCCCTCAATTCTGCGGTATTTAGTGACGGTTCCTTTGTCTACATTCCCAAAGGCGTTAAATGTCCAATGGACTTGTCAACCTACTTCCGAATTAATAACGGCGATTCGGGTCAGTTTGAACGCACGTTAATTGTGGCAGAAGAAGGCAGTTCTGTGACCTATCTTGAAGGCTGTACCGCCCCGATGTTTGATACCAA
>JAXHSZ010000088.1:0-2732 GCA_034190725.1 Thermodesulfobacteriota bacterium | reverse complement strand
AAAATTTTATCAAAGGACTTTTGTTTCCGAACACAAAAGGATATCGGACCAGTCCCACTTTGCTCGGGTTCACTGCTCGTCATCTGTTTGGTCCGGAATTACTGTCGGCAAATGCCAGGCGAAGGGAATTCTTTGTTGATGCCTGGCGATCGGCACCTCAAGTATGGAGTCATTTACAGAAAACCCAATGGACGGATCTCATGACTTCACTGCCGGACAATCTCTTGGTTAAGGCTGATCGATTGTTAATGGCGTCAAGCCTGGAAGGGCGAGTGCCCTTTCTTGATCACCGCATTGTGGAGTTTGGGATGTCTTTACCTGATCAGCTGAAAGTACAGGGGAAACAGGGCAAAGTTTTTTTAAAACAATGGGCGGAAAATCTGATCCCCAAAGAGCATCTCTACGCTAAAAAACGTGGTTTTCATGTACCGGTTGGCGAGTGGTTGCAGGGAGAATATCGCAAAAGGCTCTGTGAACTTCTGCCACAGCACCGATCTGTGAGGGAATGGTTCCGCCCAGCCGGGGTTGAAAAACTGTTATCCAGCTACGGAAGCAGAGGAGCTAAGAGCCGAATGGTTTGGGCAATGCTTCAATTTGCTGTCTGGTATGAGCTGTTTATTGAAGGCGATGGCAGCCGTCCAGACAGTCGTACAGATCCATTTGATTTAATCGCGTGATCCAAAGAGTTGATCTATCTCATTTCCAGTTGGACAACTGGGAACATATTCCTTGACACCATTTGCAAAAATTGACATCATTGATTCCCCTTTTTTCTGAAGTTATGATCAATCTCATTTTTCATAAGAGCTCTCATTCATAAAAATCAAAACAGAAGTGGAATGAAAAGAATATTAATCATCCGTCCAAGCGCCATAGGCGATATCATTATGGCGTCACCTGTCATCAAGACACTGCGTAAAGCGTATCCTCAGGCATATATTGCTTGGTTGGTTGAACCGGCCTTGATGGACCTTTTGCGACATAACAAAGAGTTGGATGAAGTGATATGCTGGCCGAAGGAAGAATGGAAAGGTCTCATAAAACGAGGCCGTTTTATACGTCTCATCCGAAAGGTATTGCATTTAAGAAATGTACTGCGGAAACGACGTTTTGAGATTGCTATCGATGCGTTGGGCCTATTAAAAGGGAGGATGTTGGCCTTTCTTTCCGGTGCAAAAGAAAGGATAAGTTTTGAATCAAAGGAGCCGGGGCGATTCTTAGTGACAAAAATTATATCTCGAGGACCAAACAACAGATTCATAAGCTCGGAATATTATTACCTCATGCAAGCCTTGAACATTACACCAGATGAATTTACAATGGACTTGGTTGTCAGCCAAGAGGACCAAGAAACCGCATCCATGAAGATTCGCTCTTTCAATATGGGAGATGAATACGCTGTGATTTGTTCATCTACCACGCGACCCCAAAAACATTGGTTTGATGAGAGGTGGGCACAACTTGGCACAGCTTTGAAAAAGCATTTGGGGATCCCTGTGGTAATCTTAGGAGGGGCTGATTATACCGATGTGGCGAGAAAGATTCAATTCCTGGCTGAGGATGCAATTTTTGACCTTTCCGGAACAACAACCTTGGGGGAATGTGCTGCCATTATCAAAAACTCATCTCTTGTGATCGGGGTCGATACAGGCCTTACGCACATGGGAATTGCTTTGAATCGCCCAACCATTGCTCTCTTTGGTGCCACCTGCCCATATTTGGAGACAGGAAGAACGAATGCAAGGGTGATGTACAAAAAGCTTCCATGTTCCCCATGTCGACGCAGCCCCACCTGTAATGGCGAGTACACGTGTATGAAACTGATTGAAGTTGATGATGTGTTTCACACGGCACAAAGTGTCCTTGAATCATCCTAAATGTAATGCGCTGCTTTTATTATTTCGAAATATCTGATTGCTCTTGAAGAGACTGTCCTGGGGGAACAAAAATGCGCATTCTCCACTTGGAAACCGGGAAGAATTTATACGGTGGAGCTTTACAAGTCCTGTATCTTATGAAAGGTTTGAAGTCGAAGGGGTGTATCAATTTTCTTGTGTGTACACGGGGAAGCAGCATAGGCAAGGTAGCTTCTGAAGATTCTGAATCCGTATACCAACTTCCCATGAGAGGTGATTTTGATCTTCTTTTTCCTTTGAGACTTTTACGGATTATTTATAAAGTACGACCTGATATTGTACATGTTCATAGCAGAAGGGGAGCAGATGTGTGGGGAGGAGTCGCATCATTATTGAACAAGGCCAAGACAGTGATCACACGCCGCGTGGATAATCCTGAACTGTATTGGGTTGCAAAAGTAAAATATGGACTGTATGACAAGGTAATAACAATTTCAGAAGGGATTCGTGAAGTATTGTATTCAGAAGGCATCAAAGGAAACAAGATCGCCTGTGTCCCCAGTGGAGTTGACAGTGATCGTTATACCAATGAATGCGACAAAGCATGGTTTTATAAAGAGCTGGGGTATACACCTGAAGAAAAAGTTGTCGGTGTTATTGCACAATTTATCCCAAGAAAGGGCCACCATAGCATAATAGAGGCGATTTCCACAATCCATTCCCATCTTCCGAGTGTGCGTTTTTTATTTTTGGGGAAAGGCCCCCTCAAGAATGAAATGTATCAATTATGTAAAAAGAAGAATATTATTGATTATGTCAACTTTGCCGGTTTCAGAAATGATCTTGAACGGATACTTCCCTGTCTTGATCTCGTAC
>JAXHSZ010000087.1:0-8594 GCA_034190725.1 Thermodesulfobacteriota bacterium | reverse complement strand
ATTCTCGCAACCATAATCAGTGTTCTTTTCAGTGATCTATCAATACGCTCAATCAAATGACGGGAAACCTCATCCGCGGTAAACGAGTAATATTGCTCAGTCATACGAAAGGTTGGGGCGCACTGGCTCATCGGATTAACGATTTATTTGACATCTTCGATAAGGTTTCACAATTCATTCACATGCAATTTGATAGAACCTGCATCTTAATATCAAACATACCAAATATAGTTTTTAATTGTCAATAAGCAACTTACTGTTGAAGGCAATTTTACCCATCATCCTCTATTTTTGAAGCTGATTCAGTGTTCATGTTCTTTATTTTTTGAAAATTTGTGACTGTGTAATTTTACAGTGCCTCGGTAAGTGTGGCTTCTGGTATCACCACACAAATCGAAAATTTGTATTATTGTGAATTTCTTTTACTCTGTGTTCTAAAACTTTGGCGCCTTTCTCCAGTCGCCGAAGGGAATGAGTTTCCCACTTGAGGGATCTGTCTTGAAAAACTTAACACTATCGAGGGCCTTATGGTTTGTGGGCGTGTACGTAACAGGTGCACATACACCTTGAGTATCAAAATTTCTTATGCTCTCCATTCCCTCCACCCAGGAATCGGGCGTGAGGTCTCTTCCGGCCCTAATCATTCCCTCGCAGAGCAGTACTGTGGCAAGCCACCCAATACAATAGTCCTTACCCCTCCACGGTGTCTCAGTACCGGGACGGTATCGCAAGGTTATCTCACGGACCTTCTTCATCCCGGGATTGTCGTCATACCAAGAGCTGAATGCCGACACTCCCGAATAATTCTTTGAAGCATTTCCACTCAACCGTACCATATCCTCTTTACATGTAATCATATCTCCAAAAACCGGCACATTGAGCCCGAATTTCATGAGTTCTCTGAGAAGAACGGCCGTACCCCGTCCCGAGTGGTGAACTATTATATGTGTAATCCCCTTCCGTTTCATTGACAATGCTTGAGAAGACGCTTCCAACACTCCAAATGGAATGATTTCTTTATGTATTGGCTGTTTCAATTTGAAAAAATCGGACCATTTCTTGGCAGACCTTAAAGCTGTCTTCGCCGATTCACCCTCAAAGCCGCAAAAAGCTATCTTGGGATCCTTTGGTTTCAGTTCCTTTGCGATATATTCAAATATGACTCCGACATCCTCATCATAAGACTCGATGGGTGTAAAGATGAATCTCTTGACCGGATTCACAGCCAGATGATCCGGAGATTCCAACATGTCTGGGATCTTCAGCTTTTCTATTTGACCGAAGAGTGCCCTGGATGACGGTATGCACACAGGTCCCTGAAGTGCGAAGATCTTGTCCTTGAAAACCAATTTTTTAAAAGCAGCAATGCCCAGCGGTATGGAGTAGCGATCATCTTCAAGTATGTATTTAATCTTTCTCCCGTGAATCCCCCCTTGATCATTTATATGATTGACATAGTTCTTGGCAGCTTCCGCCAACTGAACGGCGATATCAGCGGCCGGACCAGTCTGATCCATTATCCCGCCAACCTTGATCTCCGTATCACTGACACCCCTTACTTCCCCGGCATAAACAGAGTGAGAAAAAACCAGAAAGAAAACGATAAGAACTGTAAAAATAAAGAGGATAGATATCTTTTTCTTCTTCATGCTTTCTCCTTTCAGGTAAAGAGATTATGTTGGGTAAAAAGTCCTTTCCAAGACAACGGTTTTGCTCAGAACCGTGTAACTTCTCAAAAACATGGGCAAATAATGAACACACCAAGACTCACAAGAGCACTTTTCTGAACAACATTGTGAATTTTGGGAAGTTACATAACCATCCCATTCACAGAACTCCCTGAACCAGTGACAGTGACTTCTTCATATGAATCAATCAATCGGACCTTCTCCATTCAGTCAATGGGATGAACTTTCCCGTATCAACATCTGTTTTAAACATCTTCCATGTGTTACCTCCTTTGTGACTTGTGGAACTGTAATTGATCGGACCGCAAAGTCCCTTTGTGTCAAAGTTTTGTATACTCTCCACGGCTGTTATATACCCTTCTCCATTGAGATCTCTTCCTGCCCTTTCCAATGCTTCTCTCACAATTGTGGCCATAACCCAGCCATGGGTGTATATCTTTCCACGGTACGGTCTCTCCGTGCCGGGGAAATATTTCAGAGTGATCTTCCGCATCTTGGCCAATCCAGCGCCTGTATCATACCAGGAACTCATATGGTTGACCGCATAAAACCGTTCCGAGGAAGTGCCTGCCATATCAATCACTTCCTCTACACAAGTAGCCCAACTCCCGAACACAGGGATATTGAGCCCGTATTTTTTCAATTCCCTCAATAGCACAACTGTTGTCTGTGGAATTTGACCACAAAGAATGACACAGTTCACTTTATTTCTCCTTAAACTCATTACTTGTGAGCCAGCATCGAGAGAACCCGGATTAAGCACTTCTTTGGAAACTGGAATCAGGTTGTAAGATTTCAGGATCTTGATTGCTGCCCCTCGGTCTACTTTACCTGTTTCATTATCCGGATAAATCAATGCAAACCGCGGTTCTTTGAGCTTAAAGTCTTTTAAAATATAATCAATCAAGACTGTCATCTGGTTTGGATATATGTCCGCAATAATAAATATATACCGTTTGAACGGTTTTACGGTGATTTCAGGCATGATGGCGGACATGAACGGGATCTTTTCTTTCTGTATGCTGTGAATAAGGGCGGTGATACCGCCGGTTGATGTGGGTCCTATGAGTGTAAATACTTTGTCTTTGTAGACTAACTTCTTAAAAGCAGTGATGGCCATGGGAATTGAATATCGATCATCCTCCACCGTTGTTTCGAGCTTTCTCCCATTGATCCCACCCTGTTGGTTTATATGTTTGAAGTAACTCTTGATACCCTTTGTTATGGGAACAACAACATGGGCGCCGGGGCCGGTCTGATCTAGGATCATCCCTATCTTTATGGTGTCGTCGGTCACCCCTTGTACATTTTCTGCATAAGGAGAGGTTCTGCAAAAAACTATGAAAAAGAGCATAACAAAACAGATGAAAAACATTCGATAACATCCTGACAAAAATCTTGTCTTCATGACTTCCTCCTTTTGTTGATATTAAGAATTTTAAATTCGTAAGAAGCATCTGAAAACGGGAAGAAGCATAGAACTCTGAAAATATCTCATTTCCGGATGGACACTCACTGGCAATGAATCTATTGTTTTTGGTTCCCAGACAGAGTCTGGGAACCAACTGAAGTCACTTCAATTGCATGAATATTGTGGGTATAAATTGAATCTTTAGGTTTACTTCAAATCCATCTACTTATACGTTGTCGACCTTTGCTGTTCAGCATGACTGAGGTAAGCGCTGAACTTGACTCATCGTACAGATCGAAAATTATTGAACACAAAAATGAAAAGATCAGTGAGCGGCCTTTCTCCAGTCAGTTATGGGAATAAGCTTGTTATTTTCCACATCGGCCTTATACATCCTCAAATATTCCCCACCCATTCTTTCATTGGGGCCGTATGTAATGTAGCCGGTAACTCCCCCTGTGTCGAAGTTTTTGAAGCTTTCCAGAGCAGCAACCAAAGATTCCCCATCAAGATTTCTGCTGGCCCTTTTCATTGCTTCTTCAAATATCATTGCACAAAGCCAACCTTTCGTATAATTCTTAGTATAGGCCTTTTCTACGGGATTTATCTTTAGGGTGATCTTTCTGAGTCTTGCCATTCCCTGTGTATCATCATACCAGGAACTGTATGCATGTACTCCGCTGTATTTCTTTGCCGCTTGACCGGAAATTTTAATGGTGTCTTCACTGCAAGTCCATCCTGTTCCATAAAATGGAACTTCTAATTTAAACTTTCTTGCTTCCCTCATAAAACAAGTAGCCCCGGAGACAAGTTGAAAGATCAACACATGAGAGACCTTTTTCCTTTTCAATGACAAGGCCTGGGAACTGGCTTCTATGGCTCCGACATTCAGCACTTCAGGATATATCTTCACCCTGTAATGCTTTGCACTCTCTTTTGCTTGAGCCAGATTGGTTTTTCCAAATTCCACATCCGGATATACAATGCCGATTCTTGGATTTTCTGCCTTTAAATCCTTCAATATAAAATCAAATAAGACCTTGACTTCTTCTGAATACCCTGCAGCAGTGCAAAAAACATATCTCTTTGGCGGATTATACATAGATTCTGCCTGAGACGCTGCAAGAACTGGAACTTTCAGCTTCCTGATTTGAGAGAAGAGAGCAATTGTGCCCCCTGTAGAAGATGCACCCAACATGGCGAGAACCTCATCCCTAAACATGAGCTTTTTGAAAGCTGCCACATCTCCGGGAATGGTATAACGGCTGTCTTCGTAAATCCCCTTTATCTTGCGACCGAGTACTCCCCCCCTGTCATTTACATGTCGTATGTAATTTCTGAAACCTTCAACGGCCGTCATCCAGGTTGTAGCTATGGGGCCTGTCATATCCGCAATCAAGCCTATCTTCACCATATCGTCGCTCACCCCTCTCGCTCCTTCCGCGAGAACAGGGCTAGGTTTCATGAATAATCCAAGCATTATGAATACAACAGGCAAAAATAAAACTCCTCTGGATATTCCCTTTATTTTCATACATTCCTCCATTTCCAACTCATGGATTATCAAAAGGTTTCCATTGGATTCTCAATATCCTCCATCTTCAATAGGCCGGTTCAAAATATCCTCTCAAACCAATCAGCAGAACAGGCCCCTCCTGTTTAGAAACGTCTTCTTCCAAACGAAATTGACAACAGGAGTAACAATACTGTCAAATGTCATCACCTCCTTTCATTAAATACATGTATCAGATATCGGAGAGTCCTCAGAATAAACCTGACATGACAATTCAGTATTTTCTGGGGATGCCCCCCATTGTTCCATGAAATTCTAACAGTTTATCTTTTTGAAAAAGTCGCTTCAACAGCAACCAACTTTTAACCCTCAAAATATCCAACGTATTCCTGCGATCAAAATCTTCATGTCACCTGATATCGCAGAAAAAATCTCGACCTATGCGATTACGCACATTGCTGTTGAATTAAGGGGATAGACATACTCAGAAAGAAGTCCTCCCTCCCCTGGTGGGAGGGATTGAGGGAGGGGGAAACAGGCTTTGTGACAAAAAAAACAGAAATACCTATACTGTTCAGCTGTTTACACCCCCACCTCTCCTCCCCCTTCAAGGGGGAGGAATAATTATAACACTTTATAGTATGCAGCCTTTTCATTTTCACAAACATCCAAAGCGTATCAACAACGTCATAAAACCATGTTTGTATTTCCTTACGGTTGCCGCCATTCAGTAATGGGAATAAATTTCTCTTTATCTACATCCGCCTTATACATCCTCGAAGACCTGTGAGGCCTGTGACTCTTTGATGTGAATGTCATGGGAGGACTTATCCCCCCAAAATCCACATCCCTGAAGGTCTCAAGGGCATCCGCCAGGGTTTCCGCATTCAAATTCCTCCCAGCTCTCTTCAATCCCTCAAAAAAGACATTTGATATTACCCATCCCGCAGTATACATTCTCGTGTATAAGCTGGCGTATTGCCTCTCAGTCCCAGGATTATATCTCAAGGTTATCTCCCTCATCTTTGCAGAACCCGGGCAATCATCATACCACGCACTGACAAGGTGGTTGCCGAAGTACGTCTTCATGTCCGATCTTTTGAACCACTCGATGGCGTCCTCTGAGACTGCGGCAGCCGTACCTATGAAATTGGTCTTAAATTTGTATTTCTTTGAATCCTTGAAGAATACAATACATGTGGGAGTGATTCCTTGATGGATAACATAGTCCGGCTTTTTTCTCATAAGACTCATGATGACAGAAGTGGCATCAACATCACCCATATTGAGTACTTCTTCAGTCACCATCTTCATCCCGTGGCGTTTTGCACTCTCCCTTGCCCCATCTCGCGCGAGTTTTCCATAGTCAGTATCCGGATAGACAATAGCTATCCTTGGGTTCTTTAACTTGAGGTCATTCATAAGATAATCAAACACAACTGCCTGATGATCCGAATAGACAGATCCAAGGCTGAAGGTGTAACGCTTGTAGGGCTCAACAAGCTTATCGCCGGCTGTCATGCTTATGATCGGTACCTTCTCTTTTTCAGCCTGCCTCATAAGGGCAACCATTATTGAACTTCCAGATGGCCCCTGGATATAAAGCACCTTATCCCTAGAAACGAGCTTTTTGAATGCTGCTATACCAGCCGGTACCACGTAGCGATCATCCTCCGCTATTATCTTTACCTTTCTGCCGTTGATACCTCCGCTATCATTGATGTATTTGTAATATGTTTTCATAGAATTGTAAACCGGGTGCATATCATTGGCAACAGGCCCAGTTAAGGCTGTTATGAGTCCCATCTTTATTGTATCATCAGTAACGCCTCTCACCTCTTCGGCGTACCCTGAGGCTTCCCAAAATAAGACTATCATTGGGACTAAAAAACCTATAACCATTCTCTTTCTTGCCATGATCTGTCTCCTCTCTGTTTAAAAGTTCTATGGATTGCCGTATATCAAATTTCACTGCATTGTCGGTCGGAACCCTTTACGACGTATTATAATGTACGACTTCCTCGGATTCCTCCCTCTGGCCTTGTGAAATGTAAAATCTGAAAACCTATGGTTAGTGCTCATCTATAAATGGCTGTTTTCCGCAATCTCTGCAACAAAGTCAGATACAGTGGCACATTGTAATGTGCCCCTACAATCCAATGTATTTCTGCGGTTGAAAGCTTCGGCTTCATTTACTTGGAAAAACTGTCTCATTTTTCTTCAGACACCTAGAAGTACCCTTATACTCCACTGTTCCCTTATTCTAAAACCTGATATACAGTAATGTGCTTTGAGTGTCCTTTGACCGGCTGTGGCATTTCCTTCTTAACATTAAAAGCATGTGAAAGCCGTTTCACAGTACTTTCGCTCACCATAACATCGCAATGGAATGTCTTTGTTAGTTCCTGAATTCTTGAGGCCAAATTGACAGTGTCACCTATCAGAGCATACGATAGTCGGTCTTCACTGCCAGTATTGCCGGCCAGCACTTCTCCCGTATGAATTCCTATACCGTGTCTGAATGGGACTTTACCTTCTTTGATCCTCTGTTTATTCAACTCCTTCAGGCTTTTTCTCATTTCAAGTGCTGCCATAACTGCTTTGTCTGTATGATCATCATATGATAGGGGAACACCAAAAACCGCCTCGATCTCATCACCCACGTATTGAAGTACTAGACCCTTATGCTTGCCGATAGCTCTTTGCATAGCTGTGAAATAAGCCCTCATGCTCCTGATGACCTCTTCAGGATCATTCTCCTCAACATAATGTGTAAAATCCCGAAGATCAGCAAAAAGAAGTGTGGCCTCAGTTCTCTCTCCGTTCAGGGGGATACTCCCCTCAAGTATCAGGTCCCTTATTTCTGGGGTGACATATTTTCCAAAGGTATCCCTTATCTTCTCCCTCTCTAAGAGACCCTCAATCATATCATTTCCAGCATCACCCAAGATACCGATTTCGTCATTGGAAAACACCTTAATTCTTGTCGTAAAATCCCCGTTCCGTACTTCCCTCACCACATCTAACATTTCCCTTATGGGGATCAAGATGGAATTTCCAACCAGTACATTCAATCTGAGGGCAATCGTTATAAAGATACCGCACAAAATAATAGTAAACAAAAAAACCTCATTGCTCAACTGACCTGCAGAAATAGTGTTTCCTTGTACTTCCCACAAAACAAATGTGAGAGTAATAAGCAGAATAATCATGGGATTTAATGTTCCCGCCATGTTCAGCACCCGGATTCTTCTCAAAACGGAAATCTTGATTGTCCCTGGTTGCGCATTCAGCCTTCCCTTGGGAAAGAAAGAAGGAACCAACTTCTTTCTTGAATGATCCTCCACAAGAAAGAATGAGAGCCCGGCAGCAATGAGGCCAATCATAAAAACCCTAAAAATCAAAAAGAGACATGTCCTGATAGGAGTGTCCTTAAAAAAATAAAACGAGGATGCAACCAGGACAGGTATAACCAGATAAATCGTAAGGTTGATCAAGGCAATAATAAAAGGCAGATTCAAGAGCCTCTGTCTCGCCTTTTCCAATAAGGCCGCAGGTATATCCTTTCTGGTATTTAACAGGGTTGAAAGGTTGGCAATAGGACGCTGAAAATGAAATTGGAGAAGAATGACCAATGCTAGAGTCATTGGAATAAAGAGGAAAAACAGTGTCCAGCCTCCCTCTGCAAAGAGAAAAGCCCTTTGTATTTTAAAAAAATCAAGGGGTGTAAATACATTAAGCATAATAATTATTATGAAACCAACCAGACTAGCGCCCAGATTGCGCAAGTAAAGGCTGATAAAATGAATTCCTTTCACTTTAAATACGCTTCCAGTGTAACTTTCCATTCCTGATTCCTAGTACTACTACGTTAAGTTTTTATTGACATTATTTCGATTTTTCTATATACACTCGGGTATGGAAACTCGAGAGATAGAACAATTTCGGTTGAAGCTGGAGGCTTTCGTGGCTGATGTAGTTT
>JAXHSZ010000086.1:0-4432 GCA_034190725.1 Thermodesulfobacteriota bacterium | reverse complement strand
TGAAGTCTTGAAATTAAAACCTGATGATTATCCATCCAAATTGTACATTGATAGGAGTAAGAGCTTCTTAAAAGATCCACCCCCTCAAGATTGGAGCGGAGTATACACAATGAAATCCAAATGATTGTCAATTCTCTCTTTACTTTTTCCAGGAACAATGGTAATAAAGATAGAAAATATAATTTTGAAAGGAAGATCCAAAGGGTCAGTGATCTATGTTAAGCGTGGTCATAACTATACATGTCGTCGCATGTGTTTCTTTGATTTTGATTGTACTTTTGCAGACCGGAAAGGGCTCCGAGATGGGCGCCGCTTTCGGAGGGTCAAGTCAGACGATCTTTGGCAGCAGCGGGCCGGGTAGTTTTTTAGAGAAGTTGACTACCGCCGCCGCAGTCATCTTTGTTTGTACGTCTCTCACCCTGGCGTATTTTTCCTCCCAACGGCCGAGTTCATCCATTATGGAAGAGACTCCCAAACCGGTTGAAGAGAGTGTTCCAAAAGTTCCTGCTCCTTTGGAAAAAAATGAGTAAGGACTTTCCGGATTTTCAATTTATGCCGAAGTGGTGGAATCTGGTAGACACGCCATCTTGAGGGGGTGGTGGGCAACACCCGTGCGGGTTCGAGTCCCGCCTTCGGCACCATATAAAAACCCTTGATTGAGATTAATTCCATCAAGGGTTTTTCATTTCAAATAGACCAATATTTCTGAAGGCTTAACCTTCTCTTTCCATACCGTTGCCTTTCACATATTTCTTAAGTTGCTCAAAAGCAAGTTGAAGCCCGAAAAGCCTTTCATTCATCATACACTTCAGTATAGTAATACGATTCTCAACACTTCCTGCAGACTTGAGACGTTTTTCAATCTCTTCTTGAAAGGGGACAAGATCAGGGTGTTCTTTTAAATAGCGGTCACGTGCTTCCACTGCCTTGCGGATTTCTTCAAACCTCTCCGTGGTTTCAATTTCTGACTGTGTAATGATGTTTGATTTTTTCATCTCCTATTCCCTTCTTTAAAGAGTCTGATCTCGACGATACAGAAAACCTCTCCATTTACTTTTCTGTTATTACTCATCCTGTTGATTGTTTCGCGTGATTTATGTGTAGAGAAATTCGGTCAGTATCATACATCTATAGCAATTCTAATACCAAGATTCATCATTTGTTGTAACTCATTAAAATTATAGCAATATCAATTTTTTTTATGATCTGGTACCAAATGAGAAGTCCAAAATATTTGCACAAAAGTGGTAATTAAATTCACATTTGTACCAAAGAAATCCGCATTCTTGTACACCATGTATAGTGTAGCCCCCATGATTAACTCATTTTGGAGGATAAAAAATACTCCACCTCCCTCTCATTTGACAAAAGTGCTATCCAATCTAACGTTATTCTGCGGTCTTTTTTGTATTTGCTAGAGTAGCCTGGTTTTGCTATAATCAATTTCTTATCCGGACTGCATTGAAGAGAGATCATATAAGGAGATTGCAAATGAGAAAAGTTTTTACATGGCTTTCCATAATTGTGATGATGAGCTCGCTTGTCCCTTTGACATCATCTGCTGCTGAATCGGATATCATGTCGGCTGCGGGAATAATGGGTTTTAAAGAGAAAAAGAATGCCCCTGACTTTGCACTGATGGATCTGAATGGAAGAAGGGTTGCATTGAAGGATTATCATGGGAAAATTGTTTTGATAGATTTTTGGGGGACATGGTGACCCTGGTGCAGGAGGGAGATGCCCTCCCTGGCAAAGTTATATAAAGAGTTTAAAGATGAAGGGTTTGTCGTGTTGGCGATTAATGTTCGCGAGAGCAAGGAGCGTGTGAAGAGGTTTATTGGAAAGGAGGAATTCCCTTTTCCCATACTATTGGATAATAATGGTAAGGTTGCCAGAGATTATGGTGTAAGAGCGAGTCCTGTACACTTTATCATAGACGGAAAAGGGATGATGATAGGAGTTGCAATGGGAGCAAGGGATTGGGCAGATACGCAGAGTAAAGACCTTATCCGGTTTCTTATCGAAAAAAACAGGAACGAAGAGTAAAGCAAGAATCACTTCTGGAATTTATTCATGAAGTGCAAGACATGTTCTGCAATGGTCTCTTCCTTTCCCCAAAGGAAATGATCCCCATCTGCAATGACGCCTAAAGATTTTGGTTCCTCAAGGGATGTAAAAAGTTCCTTGGCCCTCTCTACGGGACATACAAAATCGGAGTCCCCATAGATTATGAGCTTGGGTTTGAATGACTCTTTGAGGAATCCAAAATCATACATAGCAACAGGAGGGGATATCCCGATGAAACCCATAACCCTCTCATCTTCAACCGCCACAGGGAGACCTACTACGGCCCCAAAAGAATATCCCACGAGAAAGAGACTGTCCTTTATCACCATGTCCGTGCGATCAAGAAAATCTATGGCTGATTTTATATCTTTGAATTCTTCTTTTCCTCCTCCGTACGATCCACCACTTGCACCGGCACCTCGGAAATTGAATCTCAGGGTCACAAACCCGTTTGCAGAAAGTTTACGAGTAATGCCCACAACGACATTATTGTGCATATTTCCCCCATACTGAGGGTGAGGATGGCACACGATTACCCCCAATTGTGGGCGATTACTCTTTGCCGATGAGAGGGCGCCTTCCAGTTTTATCTCTCCACAATCAAAAAATACTCTTTTCTCTCTCATCATTATTCCTTCTTCATATGCCGGATTTACTTGTCTACTTTTGCGCAGATTCTTATTGAAGCCATCCTTTGATAATGGACACAAAGTTGAGGGCCATTTTTTTCTTACCATTCTGAACCAAAACTCCATTTCTGTCAATTGGTTTTGGGACAGTACGCCAATTCTTTCCATGGACCTCTATTTTTGATGATTGAACGGTAATGGTATTGCTTGGGAATGAGAGGGAGGAAAACCAGGTGTGACTTTTTGATTTTATAAGAAAAGAGGGAGAATTACTCCTTACACTGTTTCAAACCACTTCCTCAACTCCACTGTCTTGTTTCTAATGAGCCCGCTTTCATTCTCAACCAGGGCTTTTTTCAGCTCAGATATGTTCCTCTGAATATCAAACAGATAAGGAGTTGCCATTTCGCTCTTTTTTTCCTCTATTGCTTTTTGGGCTGCATGGATCGTTCTCTCCGCCAGAATGTGGATCTCCACTTCATCACGTCCTTTCATGTCGTCTTCAGCATGAGATTCTGCATCAGTGATCATCTCTTCGACCTCCTTATCTGATAAGAGATGAGAATCATTTATCGTGATGTTCATTTGATTTTCCGTGAATAAATCCTGAGCGGAAACTTTAACTATTCCGTCAATATCGATCTCGAAAGAAATCTCCACTTGAGCTTTTCCCCGAGGCATTGGTGGGATATCATTCAACTGAAACTGGCCGAGGCTGATATTATCCGTAACCATCTCTCTTTCGCCTTGCAGAATATGTATGTCCATTTCTGTTTGGTTGTCTTCAGCTGTAGTAACTATCTTTGATGCTGAAGTTGGAACTGTGGAATTACGGGGAAGGATTTTCGAAAAAAGGCCGCCCTGTGTTTCTATACCCAATGAAAGAGGGGTCACATCCACTAATACTACATCTTCAATTTCCCTCATTAAAATCCCAGCCTGAACGGCTGCACCAATAGCCACCACTTCATCCGGGTTAATCTGGGTGTAGGGTCTTTTGTGAAAAACATCCTCAACCATTCTTCTTACAGCCGGCATCCGGGTGGAGCCGCCCACAAGTACAATCCGATCAATATCCCCAGGATTAAGTCCAGCATCGGATAATGCCTGCCGTGTCGGGCCAAGCAACTTTTTTCGTAAATCCTCGGTTATGATATCAAATGTTTCACGATTGATCATAACTTCTAGATTTGTTATTTCGCCTGTATCATTTCGAACAAGCGGCAAAGAGATTCCGGTCTTGTATCTGTATGAAAGTTCCCTCTTGGCCTTCTCGCCGACCTCTCTCAGACTCTGGAGTGCCATTTTGTCCGTTCTTACGTCGTAGCCACATTCACTGAAAAAAGTATCCGCCAAATATTGGGTGAACCTTTCGTCCCAGTCATCGCCCCCAAGTCTGGTATCACCGCACACTGCCTTCACCTGAAAAAACCCATCTCCCAGCTCAAGTATTGACACGTCAAAAGTTCCACCACCTAAATCCCAAATCAAGATGGTTTGGATGTCTTCACGATGGAGACCATAAGCAAGGGAGGCTGCTGTGGGCTCATTGATAATCCTCATGACATGAAGTCCGGCCAGAATCCCGGCCTCTTTCGTTGCCTGTCGTTGCCGATTATTGAAATAGGCCGGAACAGTAATAACAGCCTTTTCAACATGATCTCCCAGGTAGTTTTCAGCATCTGATTTTATTTTTCGTAAAATAATTGCAGAAATCTCTTGAGGTGTGAATGTTG
>JAXHSZ010000085.1:0-4450 GCA_034190725.1 Thermodesulfobacteriota bacterium | reverse complement strand
TATGAGTGAACAGGGAGGACAGTGCAGGAAACAAGGAGTTTTTTGGGCGGACTCTCTGCAAGATAAGAAAAAGTTTGTTTAGCCATGTAGGGCTTGCCCGGAGAAAATTCAGGAAACAAGTCATAATACTCGGAACAACTTAATACCGAAAATGAATCCAATCCTTTAGTAAGTTCGATTTGAAACGTTTTATGATTCAGATTCAGTAAAATACAACCTCTTAGTAAAAAAGAGTCGATCAACTTAGGTTAATATGAGGTAAAAGATTGGCTGATCATGGGAAGAAGAGTACAAGAAAAATTGGGGGTGACATGCAAAACGATTCATCCGCCGAACCCCGGAAAACCAAGCAGAAGGAAAGACAGAAACAATTCAGTCAAGTTGCCTTTCGGGATTGGTGCAAGAAGTGTGGTATCTGCAGTTCGTTTTGCCCGAAGAATGTTATCGGAAGTGATGAATACGGGGGGCCTGTTTTCGAACGTCCTGAAGACTGCATAGGGTGTAGATTCTGTGAACTACACTGTCCCGACTTTGCCATTACCGTGAAGGAACTCGACCCTGGAGAAGGAGAAGATGAGTTATGACGGATGTCCCGAAAAAAAAGAGGCGGTTGCTGCAAGGGAATGAAGCCATCGCAGAAGGGGCTTTGGCCGCGGGATGCCGATTCTTTGCCGGTTACCCCATAACCCCTGCTTCAGAGATAAGCGAGGTCATGTCGGCCCGATTACCTCAGGTAAGGGGTACCTTTATTCAGATGGAGGACGAGATCGCCGCCATGGGCGCCATAATAGGCGCTTCCATCGCAGGAGTAAAGAGTATGACCGCCACAAGCGGCCCCGGCTTCTCCCTGATGCAGGAGAACTTGGGTTATGCCTGTATCACCGAAACTCCGTGTATTGTGGTGAATGTAATGCGTGGAGGTTGCAGTACGGGATTGCCCACCAGCCCCGGCCAGGGGGATGTAATGCAGGCCAGATGGGGCACCCACGGGGACCATCCCATCATCGTTCTGGCTGTATCCACGGTTGACGATTGTTTTGAAACTACGATTCGTGCATTCAACCTTTCTGAAGAGTTCAGGGTTCCTGTGATAGTCCTGTCGGATGAAGTGGTGTCGCATACGAGGGAGACGATAACCCTGCCCGAGGCAGATGAGGTTGAAGTCGTTGACAGGACATCTCCCAGTGTGCCGCCCGAATGGTACGTCCCATATGAAGGCGGCAGTCGAGGCGTGCCCGACATGGCCGCTTTTGGGGATGGATATCGGCACCATGTGACGGGTCTCATTCACGACAAGAAAGGATTTCCCACGCAGCGTCCCGATGAGATCGATGAATTTATGAATCGTTTGTTCAACAAGATCAGGAACGGGAGGCAAAGGATTCAGATGGTAAAAACATATATGATGGATGATGCGGACGTGGCGGTGATCGCATACGGTTCGGTTGCAAGGACCGCCCATCGAGCGGTTATGGATGCTCGAGATAAAGAGGGGATCAAAGCGGGTCTCTTGCAATTGATTTCTCTGTTTCCCTTTCCCCGACGTCCTGTGGAAGATGTATTGAAACAATGCGGAAGGGTCTTGGTACCGGAGATGAACATGGGGCAGATCGTCAGAGAGGTGAAGCAGGCGAATCGGTGGACGACGCATGTGGAGAAATACAACAGGGTAGACGGACAGTTCATCAGCCCTGATGAGATACTCTCTCAACTCACAAGATGAATTCAACCTGTCAATGAGTGTCTCTCCAGAAATGAGATATTTTCCGCCAGGTCTGGAAAGACACAAATTGACAACTTCTCAACAACTTCTGAAGGTATATTTGTGCAGTAGCTCCCCTGTGGGCTACTGCATGTTCCCGGACTTTTTGAGAATTTACACGAATTGTAACCAAATATATTGGGGATGTAAAGGTATATTGCACTGAGCAACTCTGTCTGAGTCTGCCCAGGAGACTGCGGAAAACAGCCGTTTGCGAATCGGCACGAAGGAGCATTCTATGCCGAAAGAAGTGACGAAACTCATTCATAAGTATTTACGACACGATAAAAAGTTCCCCCATGTCTGGTGCCCGGGATGCGGTAACGGGGTCATATTAGGTGCCCTTATTCGCGCTATCGATGGATTGGGGCTGAAAAAAGACGAGATCGTTCTGGCTTCCGGCATCGGTTGTTCAGGGAGGATGCCCGTATACGTGGACTTTAACACACTGCATGCAACACACGGACGGGCTTTGACCTTTGCAACCGGAATCAAACTCGCCAAGCCCTCCCTGACCGTCATCACGATCATGGGAGATGGGGATGCCACCGCCATCGGAGGTAACCATTTTATTCATGCCGCCAGAAGGAACCTCAATCTGACATCCATCATAATAAATAATCAGATTTACGGGATGACCGGAGGGCAGTTCTCCCCCACAACGCCTTATGGTTGCAATGCTTCCACAGCTCCGTACGGACATATCGAGCACGCTTTCTCCATAGCTGAGCTTGCAGTGACAGCCGGAGCCGCTTTTGTGGGGCGTGGAACGGTTTACCATGTTCAGCTTCTGGATAAGTTGATCAAGGATGCCATTATAAAACGTGGCTTCAGTGTGGTGGAGGTGATATCCAACTGTCACATTCAGTTTGGAAGGAGAAACAAGATGGGAAACCCGGTCACTATGTTGGAATTGATGAGAGATCAGGCAGTGACCGTTGAAAAGGCAAAAAAACTGCCGGAAGAATCCCTTGAAGGCAAGTTTACAATTGGGGTTCTGGCAAACGTAGAAAAGCCGATTTATACTGAAGAATACAATAAAATCCGTGAAAGAGCCAAGGGTCGCACCCTTGCCGGAGGTGATAAGAAATGAAGGGAGAGCGTTATGAGATCAGGTTGAGCGGCTCAGGGGGCCAAGGGATTATTATGGCAGCCATTATCCTGGCCGAGGCGGCAGGGGTATACGACGGAAAATATGTATGCCAAAGCCAGAGTTACGGGCCAGAAGCGAGAGGGGGGATCAGTAAAGCAGAGGTTATTGTAAGCAACCAAACTATCAACTATCCCAAGGCCATACGACCAGATCTTCTCCTGACAATGAATCAGGAGGCCTGTGACACCTATTCTTCAAACCTGAAACCGGAAGGTGTATTGGTGGTGGATTCCGAGCTTGTTCAGCAGTTTTCCACCAGTCGGGCAGTTGCCATCCCCTTCACTCGGATTGCCCGAAATGAGATTGGAAAGGAGATTGTTGCCAACATGGTTTCACTGGGCGCCGTGGGGGTCCTTTCTCAAATCGTTTCAACCACAAGCCTGGAAGAAGCGCTCCTGTCCAGAGCGCCGAAAGGCACCGAAGAGATAAACCTCAAGGCCCTTCATGCCGGAATTCAAGCAGCAAAAGGGATCGACTTGAAGAATTTACCCGAATCGGCCATCGAGGAAGAAGGGGATATTTGATAAGGAGAGATACGCATGGACGGAAAAAGAGTAAAGGGCAGCATTTTCATTACTTCAATCGTAACATTGCCTCAAGATGCCAATGCAATGGGAAACGTTCACGGTGGAGTCATCATGAAACATATAGATAATGCCGCCGGAGTGGTGGCGGTTCGACATGGCGGCCGTCCGGCCGTCACTGCATCTATCGATCGGATAGACTTTCATCATCCGGTCTACGTGGGAAATCTCATTACCCTCAAAGCTTGTTTGCATATGGCGGGAACTTCTTCCATGGAGGTGGGTGTGAGGGTTGAAGCAGAGGATATTCTCAAATGTGAAGTCAACCACATCGCATCGGCCTACCTCACCTTCGTGGCTATGGGTGATGACGGCAGACCGGCGAGAGTACCTCCTCTTATCCTCGAATCCGACAATGAGGTCAGGAGACAAAGAGAAGCTGCGGCGAGAAAGGAGATGAGACTGTTATTGAAACAAAAAGAGAAGACCTGTCAGAATGATTTTGACAGATGCGAGTTGTAGAGTAAAACAACAAAAGGAAACATTATGTACAGCTTGACAACAGTTAAAGTGTAATTATTTTTAATAGAGTAAAAAGAGATTGAGATACCGCGAAGGCGGAATAGAAATGCTTCGTATAATAAAAGAGAATGAGATTAATCGTTTTCATTTGTCCGGAGATCTCAACCGAGTCAGTATTCCTCGAGTAAAAGAAAATATCTTAAAAAGTATAGAACACGAAACAAAGGAAGTTGAGTTTTACTTCGAAGATGTGAACAAGATAGATTCTCCTGCAATGGCGATGATTATTATAGTCGTTAAAAACCTGCTGGACAACAACATCAAGTCAAAAGTGAAAGGATTAAAAGCCGAACACAAAGACCTGGCCACGGTTTTGGGTTTACATTTAATAGCAGAAATAGAATCTGAACCACAAATACCGAAGATCTCTTGAAGAAGTGCCCAAAAGGGAGAATAAAGGAAAGGAGGGAACGCCATGAAAGATGTGTT
>JAXHSZ010000084.1:0-10242 GCA_034190725.1 Thermodesulfobacteriota bacterium | reverse complement strand
TTTTTGCCCAATATCTGCGTTATGCTCAAAAAATAATCCTCGGAATATCAAACATATGCCTGCGGTTATTTTTTTCGCATGCCTTGATCTTGAACAAAAATCCTCATTTCTGGATGGACACTAGCTATTCATGGATCGGCACTATTTAAATGGAAAGAGAGGGAAGCATGACATCTTTTTCGGCACATAATAATCTTGAGCCCATATTTCATCCCAGAGGGGTAGCTGTCATCGGAGCGTCCAATAATCCTGCAAAATTTGGTTCTATGTTCCTGAATGCGCTTATCGACACGGGTTTTCCTTCTGTGTATCCGGTGAATCCCAATGAAGCGGAGGTATCTGGACTGAAGTCTTTCAAAACAGTGGAAGATATACCGGGGTCTGTGGATTATGGTCTCATATCCGTACCCATATCAAATATAATCGATGTGATCAAAGACTGTGGACGGAAATCGGTAAAAGGAGTTGCGATCTTTACTGCAGGATTCAGTGAAAGCATTACTGAGGGGGGGACGATTTTGGAAAGAAAGATGGTCAGTACAGCCAGGGACTATGGTCTGCGGTTAATCGGGCCCAACTGTATCGGTATCTACTGCCCATCAAGCAAACTGGCTTTCTTTCCTGGTTTATCTAAAGATCAGGGTAACATAGGTTTTATTTCTCAAAGCGGCGGACATGCCGAGGAGCTGGCCCGGCAGGCGAGCAAATGGGGTTTAACATTCAGCAAGATAATCAGTTATGGCAACGGTTGTGATCTGGACAGTACGGATTTCTTGGAGTATCTCGGAGAAGATCAGGACACGAAAGTGGTAGCTCTCTATGTAGAGGGAGTGAAGGACGGTTCCAGATTTGTGAGTGCCCTCAGGCATGTGGCCCGATTGAAACCGGTGGTGGTGTGGAAAGGTGGAACCAGCTTCAATAGCTCAAGGGCAGCTGCTTCTCATACCGGGTCGATGGCAGGTTCAAATGCCATATGGAACTCAGTGCTTAAATGCCCTGGAGTCATCAGAGTTCATGACTTTGAAGAACTGGGAGACACCCTATTAACAATTCAGTATTTAAAACCTCCTGAGGGCAAAAATGTTGCTGTTGTAGGTGCTGGAGGGGGTTTTAGTGTTGCCGTAACCGATGTTTTAGAGAGGGCCGGCCTGAACGTTAAGAGTTTTGGACAAGAGACGATAGACCGATTAAATGATTTCATACCTCCGTTGGGAACAGGAATAAAAAATCCCATAGATCTCTCTTATTTTTTAATGCAGGATATATCTTTCCTGAAAAGGAGTATCGAGGTTGTGGTAGAAGATCCAAATATAGATATGGTATTAACACACATCAGTCCTGATTTTACCGGAAATGACGCTTTAAGTGATGCGTTTATATCAAGAAAACAAGTGGAGATCATTGATGTTCTTGTAGGGATAAAGAGTTTTATTGAAGAGCAGTTTCCCAAAAAACCCTTTGCAGTAGTACTCAACGCGCCTGCAAAGATAGAATACGAGATTGACAGACTGGAAATAAACGAGACTCTCCTGGAAAGGGGAATATCAGTCTACCTCAGCAGTACCAGGGCAGCAAAGGCATTGAGAAACCTCACACAACTTGAATGAAACACAATTTGAGAGAATCTTTATGAATATTATTTTTCATTTCCGTCCCTTCTCAATTCAATAACATTGCCCTCAAGGGAAGGAGAAATAGGTCCAACTGTTTCCCCGATTTTGCATTTTCGGATCGCACAAATCTGCCCTGAATCTGAATGCCAATATGCGCTATTTATTCAAAGACAGGCCTTTATTCCATCTCATTTGACGTGACTGTAATCCTCTGTAACATGATCATGAGGGAAAGGTGAATTCCTTTGACTTCTTCTACATATTAAGATACATTGATCGTGAGTTTTAGGATTGGTTAAATGATAGTGAGATAAAAGTTTAAGACCGATTACACAATCAGTAATGGAAAAAATACATTATGTAGGAATGAACAATGAACAATGTCAGGAGGAAAGTCATCGGTTTTATCAGGGCGAATCCCGGTGGGAAGAAAGGTGCAGACAAGAGCCCTGAAGAGCAAGCAGAAGAGATAAAGGCATATGCTGAGGCCGAAGGTTTGGAGTTAATCAAGATATATAGAGAAAAGGTTCTTGGAGGAAACATAGCCAATCAGGATGAACTGAATGAAATGTATAAAGAAATAAGCGAAGGTAAAGCGGACACCATCTTGATGTATAAAGGAGGCAGGATCACCAGGCGTTGGTCGTTTCAACTTTTAAACAAAGAAAAATCGTAACTGTTCACAGGTCTGATCATTGATGCTCTAGTGTAGTGAGTGTCAGGTTTCAGGAGAGAGAAAGACTGGAAATAGACTCTTCGCTCAAGAATAATAGCTTTTTCCACCTCAAGGTCCTCTCCATACACAGAGCTCTGTGTTGTCACTGAGTTTTTCTTAAACCTGAAATCCGAAACCAGACACCTGAAACCTGTAAACCACAGACCCGTGAACGGCGACAAAAAAACTTAAAGAGATGGAGAATAGGCTGCAATCATAGTTTTATAATCATACTACAACTGAGGAAAGGGAGGTTTTCTCTATGCGGGAGAAGGATAGGGAGCTTGCACGAAGACGAAGACGCAGAAAAAAAGCAAAGAAACTCAGAGCGAGACAGGGAGCTCAGACCAAAGAACAGTCCGGTAATGTTAAGAAGCAAGCGAAAAAAGAAAAGCCCTTTGAGGAGAAAGAGCAAGCCCCATGATCTGCCCCTTTGAACCTATGAATCGGGAGGAGTGAACATGATCGAAAAAGCGCTCAATAAAATAGCTGAACAGATTCTTGGTTTCGATGAGGCTTCTCTCAGGACGTTGCGGGCAAAATATCGGATGAGGATGAATGATTTCGATACTAGTAAAGAATGGGAGAGGGCGGTAATAGTCTATTTCATCATAAATTCAGTCATTACAAAGAACGCACTGTTCAACAAAAACGTTCTGGAAGGAAAAAGAAAAAAAGGGGGAAGGGAAACGAAAGAAAGACCAGACTTAAAGGTAATAGAATGAGATAAAAAGCCTTTCTGACACCTGATCCCCGTGAACTATTGCCATCACATCTTCAGACTATTTTTACCCGATCATCAAACACAAAATATGGTTATGATATATGGCTAAATCAGAATATCAAAAGAAAATAAGGGATATCTACAGGTTTATAGAAGATAATCTCTACTTCAACCGACCGGATTTCCATATAAAGGGAAAACGGTTTAATTCCACCATGCTTCTCACTCTTCTCACAGGGCTGATCAAAGGAAAAGAGCTCATAATAGGAGAGCCAGGATTGGGAAAGACGACTTCTGCGGAATATGTTTCTTCTTTGCTCTATCAATGTCCCCTGGGAGTGATCTGGGGCAGCGAAGTGCCTGGACATCCCGAGCAAACCGAAGAGAAGATTATCGGTAGGCCGGATCTCGGCAAGCTCAATCGAGGCATAGAAGATGTTGTTTGGAGTAACTTCACTCAACTGCCAGTGAAGATTGTGGATGAAATCAATCGACTCCCTGAAACAAAACAAAGCATGATCCTCGATGGAGTTGATAGAGGTCATTGGGAATACCTCAATGAGATGATAATAAATGAAGAGTATTGTCTCTTTGCCACAGCTAATTATCAGGATAGAGGCACAAACACGATCATTGCACCTTTAATAGACAGGTTCGATATTATATTGGAATCCAAGCATCCTGGACCCAATCTGTCATTTATGATAGGCGACAATCACAAAGAGCATATGTTGAGAAATTCTGTCTATGAAAAGAAATTGGAAAAGATATTGAAGAGCAAAGACACATACGAGAAAAAACTGCCACAGATGGAGAAGATCTGTAATGAGTTTGGTGAATATTTGAGAAGTGAGCTTGGAATAGAAGCAGTCAATAAAGACGAAAGGCAAAGGATATCGTCGGATATACGCAGACTGGAGTTCGATCTGGATGCCAGTGCCTTCACAATCATGCTCATAACAGAGTTGTCCTTTTGCCATAAGTACGGACAGAAGAGGTCTCATGAGGGTTGTGAAGAGGGCTGTCACTACACAGGGTATCTGTGTCATGAGATCAAGAACTGTGCTTCAAACAGATTGCCTTCCAGTATAAGGAGCTATTCTCAAGCCATTGCCTGGTTCATGGATGCCGATGAGGTTGATATAGAAGATGTAAGAACCATTGTCCCATATACCATTGCTCATAGAATACAATGGAAAGAGGACCACTTAATGCGGAAAGAGAGAAACAGAAGGAACGACCCCCTTCAATTATATCTCGCTAAAGAGGTTGTAAATGATGTGTTCCATCGGTATAGTGAACAAAAGGAAGAAGTAAAACAAGCACTTTCTACTGGTTTCAGAATTCTCAATGGAGAGGAGTTAGAACCTGTGAATGGTGATCATCCTGTCTATGAGGAGATTAAAAATGATTTGATCTCACTGGGAGATGTGGGAGATGATGAGAGGTACGGATGAAAAATCCCTTTGTGAGATTTAAAGATTATGAATCTTGTAAGCGAGAAATTCCTCTGGATGGTATTATACGATCCAAAGACATCGTAATAGACAAGTTGGTTGCGGGTTATGAGAATATCGTAGAAGAAGAAGTCAAGAGCCTTGTCTGGGTAGTGGAACGGAGCAGATTGATGGAGACCTATTCCAAGGCAAAAGAAGTTATTTCGGATCTTGAATATACCGCCGAAGATATTGAAGAGTTCTGTTATGAACTGGACAGTAATGAAAGACTCCCCTATCTCATCACCGGTCCCTCCGGCATTTACATATCAGCTCTCTGCAATCATGCAAAAGAAACCGAGATCACCCTGAAATTGAATGAGTTGAAAAGGAAGATGCACCTGATCGGTTACCAGCTTCCAGAGGGAAAGCGTTTAATTGTTGAGGGAGATATGGGGAATTTCATTGGAACAAGATTGGAAGGCGGAGAATTGATTATAGAAGGCTGCGTCAAGGACTGGGTTGGTGCAGGGATGAGAAAAGGGAAGATAACCGTCAGGAAGTATGCCGGTTATCACACAGCAGAATGGATGATGGACGGTGAGATATGGGTAGAAGGAAAGATCAGGGGCATCGGGAAAATCATAAATGGGAAGGTGTATGAGATGGGGAAACCTGCCAATCCTTCATACAGCAGTTCCCCTTCTTATGAAGGATATATCCGTTGATTTATTCCTCATAAGTCTGCTTGATTCAATTAAAATTCATATAAAATAGAAACCTTTGAAAAAAGATGAAACGAGGGAATGAAGAATCCATAACCAGAGCGTTAAACGAGATCTGGCCGAGAGTCAAAAAAAAGCACCTCTTTCCCCAGATACCCACACCTGTTGTTGGGGAAAATGATGAAGCCGTGGCTATCGAAATGAAGGACAAGCAGATCATACTGAACCAAAGGGTCTGCGAGAAATTGGCAGAAGAGATGCCGAGAGAAGATGTGATTGAGGCCCTTTTAGATCATGGGACAAGCCATTATACGTATTGTCCATGGGATTTAAGTACCCACTTGTTTCTTTACTCTGAGACAAAACAGGTAATAAAAGATCCTGAAATGGTGAAACGTGTTACTGGCTACTTCATGGACATTGTCGGGAATACTTACTGCGTCAAAGAAAAGGGAACGAAAATACCCGAACTCTACAAGTACCTTGAGCGTCAAAGCCATACTTTTCAAAGAACCGAGTTGGACAAAGTCATATCCTCTCTGTATCAGAGGATTTGGGGTGTCAACCTCGATGTGTCAGGTTATAATGATCTGAGCGGCAGGTTGTCGAGGATCCCCTATTTGGATAAGGACAGATGGAGCAAGAGCATAAAGAGTTTTGCCAGAATAATAAGGCCTCTTTTAGAGTCTGAAAAGGAGAAGACTGCAGGGGATGGAAATTCCCAAAATACAATGGGAGATCACGGATTGTCAGGCTATTCGGAAGAAGAGATCGAGGATGGCTTGAGGGAATTTGCCGGTAAAACAGGCAATCCGGAAGAGTTCAAGGAGATGGTCTCAGACTTTGAAGATGAGTTGAAGGATCTGGGATTCGGAGAGACAGGGGGGATGGGCAGGGGCCATGGAGAATCCATCGATGCAGATCTCCTTTTCTACATGAAGTTGGCAGAGCACTTCAACATTCCCATTCAGAAGATACCCATGGAAAAGAGCGGTTCAATGCATCCCCATTCCCATACTCCATGGGAGGTTGGGAGACCCTTCCAGGATATCGACATATGGACGAGTTTCGGGAAGATAATCCCTGGAATAACACAAGTCTGGAACAAAAGAGAGGGAGAAATTTTCGGCGAAATGGAGGGAACTCCTGATTGCATCATTGTTATTGATTCCTCAGGAAGTATGGTCAATCCTACCAAAAACCTCTCGTATGCTGTCTTAGGGGCCGGTTGTGCTTCTGATGCATATTTGAGATCAGACTCTAGAGTGGCAGTGTACAATTTCAGCGACGCCGCTGCCGGAGGAAAGCAGCTTCTCGATTTTTCAAGGAACAGAAAAGAAGTCTATGGGACCCTCTGCAGATACTTCGGGGGAGGCACAAACCTTAAATTAAAGGACCTGGAAGTTCTGAGAAGGAAATCCAAGACCGATATTTTCATCATAACAGACATGCAAATCACCAACCTGGAAAAGGTGATAGACTACTTCTCAGAGATTGACAACAGGGTGACTGCAGTTTATATAGGCAGGCACAACAGGTATGCAAAGAGGTTTGAGGAAGCAACTCAGAAGAGAAAGAACATCGCATTGTACAATGTAGATAAGAAGGAGGATATCCCAAGTATAGTCCTGGGGAAGATCAAGGAGTATTTCAGGATGGCTTCATGACAATGACACAAGGTTTTACTGAATAACCCTCACAAACGGATTTTGAGGTCCTTCCTGGTTATTTTTACCGCAGGGATACATTGGGCCTTACATCTGATTCTGACAAAGATATTATGGAAAAGCCATTTCTGGACGGGCACCAGACTATTCTTTTGAAAAATAGACATCATCAAAGTAACTTTCTGCAACGCTCTTTGTGTGTTGAGAATTAATGTAAAGTGATACTCCCCCCACTTCCGGAGGTTCCTCTTTGAAAACCATCTTATAATCCTCATACACATTGCGCTGTTCTTTGATCCAACTGTTCAGTTTGTCCGTTTTGTCCCGCAGCACAATATATTTCAATTTGGACCATCGGGGGCTTGTCACAACACTGCCCTTTGGTGCTTCATTCTCCCAGATATATCCTATCAATCGAGTGTTTGTCATGGCCGGAAACTTTGGAAACGCTATATATACCTGAGCTGCTTGGTCATCCACATCTTTCTTCCTTACATCCCCACCGTCTGGGAGTTGAGTTACTTTCCAGTTCCAGTTTAAAAAAGGATACTCCTGTATTTGAAACTCAAGCTTTTTTTTGACGCCAAATGAGGCTTCTTTACTTACAAAATGGAGAACAAAGTTATCCCCTTCTTGTTCGATGCTGATGTCTTCCTCCCCTGCTTTCTTTTCCAACTCCCATCCAGTGGGTATTCCGTTTTTTCCTCCATCTCCTGAAAATCTGTCTACTATAATTATATCTGACTTCTCAACAGCATGAGATACACCAATGAATGTGAAAAACAAAATAATACACAAAACCATATGTGCTATGAGATACCGTGTCTTCATTATTCCTTTTGAAATCTCTTTGATGCGACCATAAAATAACCAACTCATTGAAAAGCCTCCTTGTATTGGGAAATACTACACCTCAGAGTATGCTATGAACTTTAATAAAAATACAAACAAAGCCAATCCAGATACAATACACTCTTTACTTCAAAGTATCAATATAAAAGCAGAGGGTTGAAGCCTCTTCAAATTCGACTAGAGTACAATGTTTCATAAAATTGGGTACAAAAATTGAAATGTTATCATTTTCCTCTTGCTTCATTTTTCAAAGGAGGTGATGGGGGATAATTTAGTATTTATATTGTGGGTTTGTCAGAGGTGAAACCTCATTCTTGACTTTGTAAACAATACATGCTATGAATTTTTTCATATTGAGTTTAACCATATAAGTGATCGTTAAAATTACTGAAGTACGCTATGAAAAACCGAATATTAAAATATGCAGGCTACATTGTTTTTGGGATTTTCCTCTTTGTTCTTTTGGTATACATCAGATTTCCCTATGAGAAGGTAAAAGAAAGGATCATTTCATCTTTTGAAAACAACTCTCAGTATAATCTCGCCATAGGTGACTTGCATCCTCTCTTCCCCCCGGGTCTGAACTTCAAAGATATTGTGGTCACTCAAGATGAAAACAAGCAGGATACACCTGTCTTTCAGGCAACGAATATTTCAGCAAAGGTTCGGATCATCCCGTTTCTTATAGGGAATCTCAGCTTCATATACACAATGGATGCATACGAAGGACGGATAAAAGGAAAAGCAAAGATCAATGACGGCAAAGATGGCGAGGAGACTTCCATAACTGCCGATATTCATAGTGTAAACCTCACCCAATATCCGTTTCTACAAGAAAGATACGGTGTCTCCCTTTCAGGAAAAATTCAAGGCAAGTTGGACATTAAAGGGAATTTCAGCATCCCACGTGTCAAAGGAAATATTATTCTGAGGATAGACAATGGTAAAATCCAAGGGATGAATATAAAAGGGATGGCAGTAAAAGATGTCTCTTTTAATGGTTTTGACTCCTCCTTTAGAATACAAAAAGATGAAGTTTTCCTTGAAAGACTGTCTCTGCTCGGAGAGGACATCGATTCTTTTATTACAGGAAAAGCACTTTTAAAGAAGGATATTGGAAAAAGTCCTCTGGATTTGAAGGTGCGGCTGAAGCCCAAGAGACGATTTGAAAGAAGGTATCGCCTCATTTTTAGACTGTTGAAAAACATGAAAGACAAGAATGGATATATCTCCTTCCCCGTTCAAGGGACACTGGGTGATCCTGAAGTAACAATACTTCCAAAAATATAACTGGCCCAGGCTGAAGAAAGATGCCCTGTTCAGGTTGATTCAAAAGAAGTGATCTGAATCTTTACATCAATAAATGATGAGTCCCTCTTGTTGGTGAGGATATTCAGTTCTGTGATCCTGAGGTCTCTTTCTGAATTATCTATGTCGTAAAGAAGCCGAACAAGCCCTTCCATAGGAATCTTTGAAAGCTTCAACTCTATGGAATGCTGCACATAATCCCCACTTTTCACTTTCCCCAACGGTTTCATGTGCTGTATATTATTCTTTAAATCGGCTTTCCTCGTCAAGTCCTCCAGATAAGAAAGGGTAACGGTTCCCTCTCCTCCCCCTTTGATCCTTTGTCCTCTTTGACTGCCACCCGACTTTAACACCTCATATGTATTCTTCAGATGGATGATCTCCTGTAACTCCATTTCCTTTTTGGGCAAAATCCCATCAAGGAGTTCCAGCCTGTCTCCCATTGGCAAAAGCACAAACCGATGGATTAAAAGCAAAACCAAAAGAGTTCCCCCACAGGCGATCATTATCTTCTCACGATCCTTCAGTCTTTTCATCCTCTTTTTATCCTACTGGACGATGTTCATCCTGAGATCAAAGGTGACGACTCTTCTCCGGGTGCTCATCTTGGCGTCTCGTATCTCAATCCCCTCAAATAGTTCGGATTGCTTGATTGAAGAGTGCATCTTGTCCACAGTGTCGAATGAATTTGCCTGTCCCATGAGACTGATACTTTCATTGCTCATTCTCAACTTTGTTATTTTAATGTCCTTACCCGCAGGAATTCGAATACTTATTTCTCTTAAATTATCTAAAACGGAAACTCCCCTCTGTAATCCGTTCATTCCGTCTTTCTTCTCTTGTATTTTATTCTTCATTTGCTGCAATTCATTGACGACGTTTTTCACATCAGGGAATGTTTCATGAAAGACCTGCCGGATCTCTGCTTTTACCTTTGTATAACTGTTCTCTTTCAGATATAATTTCGTTGATAAATGTCCAATATGAAGTGCAAAGAGGAAAAGCAAACCCACAAAGGCAACTGTTACATTCTTTCTGATATCGCCAAATCTCTTTTCAGGAGCATACTCGTCTTTCCTAAAATTTATCCATGAGCCGATTCTTTTGGTGCCCCTTAAGGCCAGACCAAGGGCACCGGCAATGATGGATTCGTCCCCTTCTTCCATTTCACCAACCGAGATTTGGAAAGATTGAAGAGGGCG
>JAXHSZ010000083.1:0-2800 GCA_034190725.1 Thermodesulfobacteriota bacterium | reverse complement strand
GCTCAATATCTGCGTTATGCTCGAAAAATAATCCTCGGAATATCAAACATATGCCTGTGGTTATTTTTCTCGCATGCCTTGATCTTGAACAAAAAACCTCATTTCTGGATGGGCACTACCTAGGTACACAGACAAGAACATTTCTCTCATCCTGCTCAAAATCGCAATTCTCTTCAAGGATTATTTTCAATCTTTTCCTGGCACGGTGAAACCTCACTTTTACATTGTTTGTTGTGATATCGAGGATCTCTGCAATCTCTCTGTGACGAAAATCCAGGACGTCTTTCAGAACAAGAACAGTTCGCATCTGTTCAGGAAGTAGATTTATCTTGTCTTGAACGCATTTGCCAATCTGGATATATTCCGTTACCCGTGCCGTAGAGTAATCTTCTCAAACATTACCGCGAGTCCGGTACCGAGAAGGTAGAGTGACTCAATGTTAAGATTGTCCTCTGCTGTTGAGTCAAAAAAGAGATTGAGGTCGGATTCAAGCCCGTCTTCCGGCTTCCAGTAACAGATCAGAAGCGGCACTTTGGGTAAGGGATGCAAGACAAGTGAAATATCGGACTGATAGTGATTTGCAACCTGTTTTCCATTGAAAATGTAGATCATGTCTTCAAAAAGGCTCGTATAGTTGTCGGCGATTTTTTTTAAGGGTTTCTCACATTGATGATTAAAGAAACGCCCCCATGTTTTTCCGCCTTTGAGTTCCCTGAACGGCACCCAGTTCCCTGAGACAGGGATTCCAGCACCGTCGATGATATAATTATATACTGGTATTGCGATCCACGAATGAACATGGATTTCCGTTGAAATGTTTCCATTTGCATCGACACTCAAGTTCTTGCCGAGGACTCTCAGTGTCAATTTATCTTCTGAATATTCAGCCCCCAGCCTTCTTGCCGCTGCAGCAAGATCGATTGTTGAGATCTTTTCTTTCAATTCTTTCAGCAAGGCGTCTCGATCGTCTTCAGCCGGCGCCTGTTCGTCGGTCGTTGTTTCGTATTGCGCAATCACTTCGCTATCAAGTTGTGGGCACTCATTGAGCTGTCTTTGGCCTTTAAAAACTCCGCCGGCAAATGCAAGGCAAGTTTTTTCATTACACTTTCCGCAGTTTGATTTATCGAGCAGCTTAAAGATTTCAAAAGCATTATTAAATTGAGCCATCCGGGATCCCTCCTTTTCTGGAATCGATTGTCGTACTATAGATAATGTTCATCTGAAAATGCTATTTCCTGGAATCTCTGCGTAAGACTCTGATGATATCGCACAAGACAATCTGCCCCTACCTCCCAAATGTATTCCTGGTAACTTCTCAATAACTTCGGGAAACAGATTTATGCCGTAGCTCACAGGGAAGCTTTGATGAACGATATGGTGAATTCTGGGAAGAACGGATTCAGGGCGATCGATGCTAAGAAATTCAAATTGTTTGAGGGCGATAGCCCGAGTTTTTTTGATTTTAGCTGAATGCCGTAAATTTCCCAAAATTCACATAAGAGTAAATGGAATCTCCCCTGTGAGCTACGGCATGTTCCCTGACCATTTGAGAATTTACTTGTACTCTGGAATTATGTTCAGTAAAAGCCCAGCCAATTCAGTGCCCAGAAGGCAAGTGTACTGGTATATGCTGCTGTAAACTATGGGGCAACAATGCTGTATTCCGTGATTACATCCACGTTGTTTTTCAACATCGCCCAAACAGGACAAAGGGATTCCTCAGAGAGTTGGATGGCTTTTTGCAAATCTGCATCCTCCGCATTCTTGGAATATAGGATGAAATCAAGGATTATTTTTTCAAATGATGTTGGATGTTGATCTCGTCGAATGCCTTTAGCATGAACCTTAAACGCAGAGATATTCTTTCCCATATCTCTCAATATGGCTACAATTGTAGTACCACTACAGGCAGCAAAGCTCATGAGCAGTAATTCAAGGCCTGTATAACCTTGCCCATCTCCTAAAGGAGGTTTATAGTCAAAAGTGATTGCCGGATTGGGCTTTGATACTCCGACAAATTGAACTTTATCGTTTGTAAGAGTAACCTTAACCTTGATCTGTTCAGCCATGATGCCCCTCCCTTGCATGGGTATAAGAAATTGTTTTGAACAGTCTGAATGAAAATCCATTTTAACAGATATTGTTTATTATGCAAAGCACGGCTCAATAGCTCAATTCTCATACTCATCTGTGTGGAACGTAGCTTGTCATAATTTCGAAGAATGCCGCATTATGGTCTGTTTATGCCGCCTTACATAATCACAACTTGGCTCACACTCACAATTCCGACATTTCAGGTCATAGGCTGAATTTATGGTACCGCATTGTGGACAGGAATACTCATCAATCATTTCCTTGAACCACTGCTCATAACCGACGTCTTTGATCCGTTTCTGCGCGCTCCATAATTCGATTCTGTGCGGCATTGCCTTTTGGAATGTCTTCAGTTCTTCACAGGGATAGGTGTCGCACTCCCCACAAAAGTCGATGCCTTTCTCAGCAGCACATACCACCATTTTGCAGGTCTTACAATAGGGACCACGTTTCTCTGCGTGACAGCCATAGCATTTGACTCTTTCCTCTGAAAGCTTGAATCGCTCAGCCAACCTCCTGAGTCGGGCCGGATCTTCCAGAGTCGCAATGTAGAGAGTACAAGCAGGACAAAACAACCCACATACCGCTGCAAGTCGTTTATCCCTATTTTCAATACTTTCATTTAAAGTACCCATGTCTGCCTTCCTTCACTCTTTGTCATCCCTCAAGAACTTTTCCATTTTCCCTTGAGTCCGGTGCCCATCTA
>JAXHSZ010000082.1:0-4235 GCA_034190725.1 Thermodesulfobacteriota bacterium | reverse complement strand
CTTCGGTAAGAGGATCGGCGAGTTTCAGATGAACCAGCAAAAGATCGCAGATATGATAGCCGGTACAGAGGCATCAAGGATACTTCTTTACAAAGCCGCTTTTCTTGCTGACAAAAAAATCAGGAATACCCTTGAAAGCACAATAGCAAAACATATGGCATCAGAGATATGTGTAAAGGCAGCCAGATATGCGGTGGAGATCTTCGGTGGGTACGGATATTCGGAAGAATACCCTGTAGCCAGGTTGTATCGTGATGCCATTATGTACCAAACAGGAGAGGGGTCGTCCAACATTACCAGTATGATCATTGCGCTAGACGGTCTTGGTTGGAAGAAAGTACAGGTGGATTATGAGGTGTGAGCTGTGAGGTGAAAGGCTAAAGGTGAGGGGGGTTGTGTGTCAATTGATGGTTTTCGGTCACTTCGGGTCTGGCAGAAAAACAAAGAGTTGGCCGTCAAAATATACGGAATAACAAATGATGGAAAATTTTCGTATGATTATTCCTTAAGAGGCCAGATTCGTCGTGCATCTGTTTCTATACCGAGCAATATAGCAGAAGGGGATGAATTGGGAACAGACAAGCAATCTGTGCGGCACTTTTACATTGCAAAGGGATCTTCGGCCGAAGTATTGACACAAGCTATCATAGCCTTCGAGGTTGGTTATATTGATGAAGCAACATTTGAAGACATCGAGTCATGTTGCACAGAAATATCGAAAATGCTTTCTCGATTAATTACAGCAAGGAGTAAATCCTTTTACCCTTAGCCTTTTACCTATATATCACAGAAAGGACATTTTTTATGATACCCATCGTCTCAATCGTCGGCAAATCGGACAGCGGAAAGACAACTCTCATTGAAAAGATCATCCCTGAATTGAATCGACGAGGATATAAAGTTGCTACAGTGAAACATGATGTCCATGGTTTTGACATCGATAGAGAAGGAAAGGATAGCTGGCGTCATAAAAAGGCAGGTGCTCATACTGTGATGATATCCTCACCGGAAAAGATGGCAATGGTACGTGATGTAAAAGAGGATATCCCGCTGAAGGAACTCAGAGGCAGGTTCATCAAAGACGTTGATATAATCATATCTGAGGGGTACAAAAATGAGAAACATCCAAAGATAGAAGTCTACCGTAAAGATGTTCACGAAGAACTCTTGTGTTCAAGGAAGGATCTTCTCATAGCCATTGCCAGTGATAAAGAGTTCGATGTTGGTGTCCCATGCCTCCATCTGGACGACGCCCAGGGAATAACAAATATCATAGAGGAGAAGTTTCTCAAGAAGAAGGCAAAATCATCGATTATGCTCAGGGTGAACGGCGAGAATATCGTCCTGAAACCCTTCATCAAGGATATGATGATTCGATCAATAAACGGGATGATCTCTGCACTCAAGGACTGCGAAGATCCAAAGGAGGTTGAAATCAGTATATCCTCTCCATAACGCATAAGGAGACATTGTTGACAGGAGTTATTTTAGCAGGCGGGAGAAGTAAAAGGATAGGAAGAAACAAAGCGTTCCTTGAGATCAATGGGAAAAAGATTATTGATCGCATCGTCGATATTTTCAAGGTCACTTTCCATGAAGTGATTCTCGTCACAAATACCCCTTTAGAATATCTCAACCTTGACCTGAGAATCGTAACGGACCTTATCCCCGATAAGGGCGCTTTAGGGGGGATTTACACAGGACTTTTTTACGCCTCATCTCAGCATATATTCGTCTCAGCCTGCGACATGCCATTCCCGAACAGGGAGTTTATCGATCATATCATATCAAAAGCAGATGACTTCGATGTGGTGGTCCCTCATTCTGAAGACGGCTTTCAACCATTGCATTCCGTATACTCAAAGAGGTGCATGAGACATATGGAGACCCTTATGAAATCAGACCGTCTCAAGATCACTGAATTTTACAGAAAAGTGAGAGTCAGAGAGATGAATGTTAAAGAGATACGTCCCTTCGATCCTGACGGAACTCTCTTTTTCAATATAAATACACCCGAGGATTTAGAACGGGCGATGAGCAATACTGACCCCATAGCTGAAAGGCTGTCTGGAGAGTAGCCCTTTCCGGTGAGTATTGAAGAAAAGGACAACGTATGGCACGAAACATGGATAAATGGTTGGGTGACGGCGGAATGGTTATACTTGAAGAATTGGGCGTCAATTTGACCGGCTATGGCGAAGGATGGGTGGAGGGAACCTGGTCTCCCACTTCAAAAGCGTGCAATCCAAATGGTCCGGTGCAGGGAGGGATCTCCGCAGTTGTGACTGATGCTGTAATGGCCTTTGCCACATTATCCGCTCTGGAAAGAGGAGAAAATTGTTCACTTATCGATATGAAACTCACTTACCTCAGAGGTGCGGTCCGGGGAGATCAACTGAAAATTCGCGGTGAAGTCTCACGAATGGCCCGAACTGTGGCATTCTGCAAGGCGATCATTACGGCCAACAGCGGTGAAGTTATCGTCGAGGCATCCGGGACGAACCTCTTACGACGTGTCAACATCAACTCCCATGATTAAAGTTGAGAATGTCAGCAAAATATACAATCGGGGAAAGACAGAGATAGCGGCCCTTTCAGGAATCTCTTTTTTCTTAAATGACGGTGAATTTCTCTCTGTTTCCGGCAAGAGTGGTTCAGGGAAGAGTACATTGCTTCACCTCATTGCAGGCCTGGAATCGGTGACCTCAGGCAGGATCTCTCTGGGAGAAAAGGAAATCACCGCGATGAAGGATCGGCACTTGACAGTCTTGAGGCGGGAGAAGATTGGAATCATCTTTCAGTTGTTTAATCTTCTGGAGAATCTGACAGTCAGGGAAAATATCGCCTTACCACTGGTCCTGGCTAAGAAATCCACAGAATTCATTGAGAATGAGGTGAAGCAAGCGCTGGAACAAATTGATCTTCAAGGGAGGGCTGATCACCGTCCGGGGGAGCTTTCCGGTGGGGAAATGCAGCGTGTTGCCATAGGGCGTGCAATTGTAAAAAGGCCGGATCTCATCCTTGCCGACGAGCCTACAGGGAATCTTGATTCAAAAACAGGAAAAGAGATACTTTCCCTCATTTCTCATCTCACAAGAGAAAGAGGAGCTTCACTGATCCTTGTCACCCATGATAAAGAAGCGGCATCTCTCTGTGAAAGACAGATGGTCCTGAAAGACGGCAAGCAGGATCACCATGACGGATGAAATACTTACGTTTTTTCGGCTTGTAAAAATTCTGTCTTTGAAATATTTCCTCGTCACAAAAGGGCGAAACCTGTTGGTTGTACTCGGTATAGCATTAGGGGTTGCCCTTTTCATCTCAATTAAGACCGCCAATATCTCCATATTGCACTCCTTTGAAAAGTCCCTCGACTCCGTAGTGGGAAAGGCCGATCTTTCCGTATACGGAAATGAGCTTGGATTCCCGGACAATGTCTATTCTTCTGTGATGGATTCTCCCGGAATTGAGGTTGCAGCACCGGTTATCTGGGGCACAGGACATATAAAGGGCAAAGAAGGAGATATTCTCTTCATCCAGGGCGTTGATCTTCTCATCGACCCTGCTGTGCGACAGTATTCACTTGTCGATACAGGAGATGATCCAGGTGAAATTTTAATGGATATCCTCAAGCCGGGGAGTATCCTGTTAACAGATACATTCGCTCATCGACACGGGCTTGAAAAGGGAGATACGGTTCCCTTTGTTATTGATGATCGGATCTGGGAGTTGAATGTTGCAGGACTTCTACAGTCCAAAGGTACAGGGGCTCTCCTGGCAGGGAACCTGGCGCTTTTAGATATCTATTTTGCCCAGCAATTATTCAATAAGCCAGGCATACTCGACCGCATCGACCTTATTCTGGAAGAAGTGCAATCAACCCAAATCATACAGCAAGGATTAAAAAAAGTCCTTCCCCCTTACCTTTCTGTGGATATTCCTCAAGGGCGGGGGAAGAACGTAGAAAAATTACTGTCCTCCTTTCAATTGAACCTGGAGGTATTGAGCCTGATCGCCCTCCTGGTTGGGATGTTCCTGGTGTACAATACGGTCTCCTACTCGGTCATAACCAGAAGGGAAGAGATCGGCATTGTCAGAGCCCAGGGTTGCAGTCGCCTCACGATTCTCATTGTCTTTCTTTTGGAGACATGTATTGCTTCCGGAGTAGGATCATTGATCGGGATCTTCCTTGGAATACGGTTTGCTTCCGCTTCCATCTCCCTCATGTCTTCCAC
>JAXHSZ010000081.1:0-5936 GCA_034190725.1 Thermodesulfobacteriota bacterium | reverse complement strand
TTGAGGATTATAATGAGATGCATAAGGTAGAGAATAGTTCACTTCTGGGAGTAACCCCAAAACATCGTCCTGGATATATACTCCGAGTGCATTCCACCCACCATGAGCCGTAAGGACATCAGCCTTTCCATCAAAATTTACATCCGCAATCTCTACTGGCTCTGGACAATTATAAGAAGAATAGCTAATCGGTTCTTCAAGAGTTCCCATTTCGTTCTGTGAGAATGAACCTATGAATGAATTAGGCACGTTCCCACCGTAGGATACAACAATATCCTGCAGAAAATCATCATTAATATCCCCGATGGCTATGCCGTTTGTGATTTCATTGCCTCCGAGATCATAGTAAATTGGAGAGCCAAAATCTCCATCATTTTCCTGGTAGAGTATTCCGATATTGTCCGCATAGGTTTGACCACTCATTACCACGATATCGTGCAATCCATCATTGTTCACATCACCCACGACAACTTCATCATATCCTCCATGTGTAACATTGTAAGTAATGGGCGGGTCCATTGTCCCATTAGCATTCTGAAGAAAGACATCTGCGGTGTTCGTACCCCAGCCAATTCCAACTACATCCAAAAGACCGTCATTATTCAGATCCCCTATCTTCACACTATTGGAATTTACTGTAGAATAAGTTATTCCAGGGGCAAGTTCTCCGGAAGAATTCTGGATGAAGATTTCAATACTATCTCCGGAGTTTCCTACAACTACATCTGCCTTTCCATCACCATTAAGGTCTCCAATATCAATCGATTCAGGCCGGCTGGTATAGGTCCCATTTGTTAAATACTTAACCGGTGGCTCAAGTTCACCTAATGGATTTTGTAAGAAAACATGGATTCGATAGTCATTGTCAGGATCGGAATAGTAACCAGTTGTCATGACTACATCATTATTACCATCACTGTTAACATCCCCTATAGCAACTGCTTCAGGATAAGAGCCTACGGGATAGGTTTGATAAGGTAAGAAAAGATCCGTGCTTTCGGCGCTCCCATAGATCAACATAGTCAGAAAAAAAGTTATTAGAAATATGCTCATTCTATACATAATCTTTTTACCTCCCCTTCTTTACTGATTATTGACTTGTTTCTATATCTATATCGTTGGTTTTCATTTGTAGTAATTTTGTGCCCACTTGTCTGGAAAACCATTCCTCCATCTTTTCCACTTTTTTTTAACAGGACTATTAGAAAATGCCAATATCCTTAACATATGTATAGCATCCATAACATACTCAATGTAAACTGATTTTAGGGACTGGCTTATTTATGCAAAGGTATTATAGATTTCCAGTTATCAGATTTCACTTTTCAAAACTATTCAACAAGAATCAACAACTGTAGAACAGATAGAATATGTACATTGGAGGTTCAATTACAGCAAGGAACGTGCCAAACAAATCTTTTTTGTTGAAACACAGAGTTGTAACGTATGAATATAATCACAATAAAAAATAATAAAATTATTGAACGCCAGTAAAGAGACGCTGTAAGACGAAAATAAGTATGAATCATTAAATTCTAAGAAATACATTGCACATTAAGAACAAAGTTTTTCCCTTAGAATTATTTAAAAATGTGGTTTTCTGGATGGATGTTACATTTAAAGGTGAGAAAAAATATAGGTTGACAGCCCATGTCAAAAAGGCTATTATGGCTCTAACTATTTCACCTGGATTGGGCGGTTCACGATTGAGTAATACCAACGACCCAAATTGCAGGGGATTATAAGTCACCCTGTAACGCTTATCGTTTCATCTAATGAGTGAGTGTTGAGAAATAACCAATATCAAAAAAGAAACATAATCAGGAAAATAAGATGATTCAAGTTAACATTTCAGAGGTGAAAAACCGACTCAGTTATTATTTAAGGCTGGTACGAGCAGGAGAACAGATTGAGATTCTTGATAGAAAGACTCCTCTAGCCCGAATAATTCATGTTTCACAGACGGGAAACGAAAAGAATGAAACGCCTTGGATCGGAGAGATGGAGCACCTCGGCATTGTTGCTCCTCCCCAGAAGAGGTTATTCTCTGAAGAACTCCTTTCAAAGAAAAAGTTGATTCCCAAACGAGACGAGGTTAAACCTGCTGTTCTTGAAGCTCTACTCAAAGAAAGAGATACAGGAAGATGAAGTTTTGGGATTCCTCGGCTATAGTCCCCCTAATAGTAGAAGAAGATGAGACTGAGTACTGTATGAAAGTCTTATCAGATGATCATGAGATGCTTGTCTGGTGCTTAACCAAAGTTGAAATCATCAGTGCCCTCTGTCGGCGGGTGAGAGAAAAGGCGATCAATGAGGCTGATTTTCAGAAGGGGAAGAAGCATTTGAATGATCTTATTGAACATGCCTATGAGGTGAGAGCGATTGATAAGGTAAAAAGCAGGGCTTTGAGGTTACTGGAAGTTCATTCGATGCGTGCTGCTGATGCTTGTCAACTCGCCTCCGCTTTAGTTGCGACTCAGGAAGATCCTCATCGAATTGCTATGGTCTGTTTTGATCAACGCCTGAAGACTGCTGCTATGAAAGAAGGGTTCGTTGTGAATCCCCAGGGATAAGGGAATATCTGCTGTATTTGTGATCTTGGCACAAATACAGGAAATGCATAGTCTAACCGTTGGTTTTCCTCACTTTGCCGACTGTATCTCAGCAATAACTCATCCAATAAGCAAGTGGAAGTCCTGATTTTGTTTTTCAAGGAGTTGAAGTGATTGAAAAGAATATCAACTCGTTGTCCTTCTGGTTCTTTGAGAATCTTCAGGAATATGGATCTCTCACCCATTTCGTGTCGAGTCGAAACGGCGGTTTCAGCGCCCCCCCTCATGATTCCCTGAACCTCGGGTTTCATGTTGAAGATAACCCTGAAAGAGTACTGAGAAACAGGGAGTTGCTTGCTTCAACCCTTGATATTCCCCTGAAAAACTTCACTTTTTGTCAACAGGTTCATGATGGCAGAGTGAAAATCGTTACGGAAGGTCTGAAGGGGAAGGGCGCTATAACACACGAAACGGCATTGGGTGAGACAGACTCCCTTGTCACCAATGTTCCGGGCATTTGTCTGGTGGTTCTTGTGGCCGATTGCCTGCCGCTTCTCTTCTATGATACAAAGAAAAATATTATCGGTGCCGCCCATGCAGGATGGAGGGGAACAGTTCGATGTGTTGCTCAAAATACTGTAAGAGTATTGCGGGAACGGTTTGGTTCCGTACCTCAAGACATTCTTGTGGGGATGGGTCCTTGCATTGGTCCTTGTTGTTATGAAGTGGGAGAGGATGTTATCGGTGTAGTCAATGAACTTTCTGTTGGGAAAGAATGTTTTATCAGCAAAAGGACTCCTGACGGCAGGGGGTATCTCGACTTGTGGAAGTGCAATGAGAACCAGCTTCTTCAGATGGGGATCCCTGAAGAAAATATTGAATCTTCAGGTATCTGTACCCATTGCAATCACTCTACTTTCTTCTCCCACAGACATGAAAAAGGAGGCACAGGGAGGTTCGGGGCCGGAATCATGATCAATGGATCTTGATTGAGAATATGGGGTAACATCTCAAAAAATCCGGGAACATGCCGTAGCCCGCAGGGGAGCCTTCATTTACTCCTATATGAATTTTGGGCGCATTCAGGGTACTCGGTTAAAATTCAAATGTCCAAAATTCAAAACAAGTTCTGTATGGTGCTATCGTTTTCCATTTTTCCATTTGAATTGTTTCGTGCTTTGATATTCGAATTTCGGATTTCAATGCAGCTTCAAAACGGATGACTTACAGTGATATTTCAAATTGCCGTTTTTCATCGCACAATTAATGAAACACTGTACTGATTATAGATAAGGAGGCGGAACGAACATGGAACAGAAGAAGTTTTATCCCATAAAGAGGTATCTGGAATACCAAAATGATGCAATCTCAAACCTGGAGGCTTTTTGGGAAAAGCAAGCGGAACGGATTCCCTGGTTCAAACGTTGGGACAAGACGCTCGTGTGGGAGGAGCCATTTGCAAAGTGGTTTGTGGGGGGCGAATTGAATGCATCATATGCATGTGTCGATGCCCATCTGCATTCGTGGCGCAAAAACAAGGTGGCGGTCTACTGGGAGGATGAGGCCGGTAATACAAAATCCCTCAGCTACACTCAACTGTACAGAGAAGTGAACAGGTTTGCGTCTGTCCTTGAGAAGATAGGTGTGAAAAAGGGTGACAGGGTTGTCTTATATCTTCCAATGATTCCCGAGCTTGTTGTCTCCATGCTGGCAATTGCCAGATTGGGTGCGGTTCATACCGTTGTGTTCTCAGGGTTCAGCAGCCAGGCATTGGCCGACAGAATAGACGATACAGGGGCCAAAGTTCTGATAACTGCGGATTTCGGCGTGAGGAGGGGGAAGCGTGTTCCTTTGAAAAATATAGTTGATGATGCAATGAATAATACTCCCACCATTGAGAATGTAATCGTCATCAAGAGAACTAAAGAAGAGACCAGCATGAAGGAAGGGCGGGATCTCTTCTATGACGAATTGGTGAAGCATGCGGAAAAATATGTTGAACCTGAGCCTGTAGAGTCCACACATCCTCTGTATATACTCTTTACATCAGGCACTACAGGGAAGCCTAAGGGGATCGTTCACTCCACAGGGGGATATTTGGTGTATAATGCTGCAACATACAAGTGGGTCTTTGATATATCCGATGACTCAATCTATTGGTGTACGGCGGATGTGGGATGGGTCACGGGACATTCTTCCATAGTGTACGCGCCGCTGCTCCACGGTGCGACGATTGTAATTTACGAAGGGGCGCCGGATTACCCGGATATTGACAGGTGGTGGGAAATAGTGGAGAAATACGGGGTTACGATTTTTTATTCTTCTCCAACGGCATTGAGAATGTTCATGCGTCACAGTGAAGAAATGATTCAGAAACATGACCTGAGTACCTTGAAGATATTGGGAAGTGTGGGAGAGGCCATCAATCCTGAGGTTTGGGAATGGTACTATAAATACATCGGAAATGAACGATGTCCCATCGTGGACACCTGGTGGCAGACGGAGACGGGAGGCACAATGATATCTCCCACTCCGGGTTTGGATCTGGTTCCGCTCAAGCCGGGTTCAGCAACTCTACCGCTGCCGGGAATCGATGCAGCGGTCATTGATGATTCTGGTGAGCCGGTTCCGCCGGGAACAAAAGGGTATCTCGTAATAAGAAAACCCTGGCCCGGGATGTTGTCGGGGGTGTATAAGGATCCCGACAGATACAGAGAGACGTATTGGTCGCGATTCAAAGGGATGTATTACTCAGGTGATTACGCCATACAAGATGAGGAAGGCTATTTCTGGTTGCTGGGGAGGGCCGATGAAACGCTCAAGGTTGCCGGGCACCGAATTGGAACAGCAGAGATAGAGAGTGCGGTGGTTGCAACTCCTTGCGTTGCGGAAGCCGCAGTGGTGGGTGTGCCTGACCAGATAAAGGGAGAATCTATAGTGCTCTTTGTCATTCTCAAAGAGGGATATACATGGGATGAGAAGCACAAAAAGGAGATCATCGATATGCTCCGCAAACAGATAGGCTCCATTGTGACCCCACAGGAGATCTATTGTGTGGGGAAACTTCCAAAGACGAGGTCCGGCAAGATCATGAGAAGGATATTAAAGGCGATTGTTCAGGATATTCCCATAGGTGATGTGACCACTCTGGAAGATGAGGCGTCTGTAAGCGAGATCAAAACGGTCTATGAAGAGTTCAAATCCATGTTAAAGTGAGTAACTTCTCGAAGAATACGTGTTTCCTAGAATTCACAATGTCGTTCATAAAAGCTCCCCTGTAGGCTACGGCATAAGTCTGTTTCCCGAAGTTATTGAGAAGTTTCTGTAGTGATACTCAAACACCCGTAAAGGGAGCTGATTTCAAAAGAGGAGGATGGTATGACA
>JAXHSZ010000080.1:0-8254 GCA_034190725.1 Thermodesulfobacteriota bacterium | reverse complement strand
ACGGACCATAGTATGGGATAGAGATCCCAAATTGACAATATCCCCAAATGAAATGGATAAGAATGTGATATGTTCCGGGAGAATACTTCACCTGGACGGACATGAGGTGGCTGCATCAATTCAGGCAGCCAGATGGGCAAGGGAGGTAGGAATACCGGTTGTGTTGGATGCCGAGACAGTGAAGGAGGGCACTGAAGAGCTTCTTTCACTTACAGATATTCTGATTACATCTTCTGCATTTCCGCAGACTCTGACCGGCATATCAGATGACATCCAGGCATTGACCAAACTCAGTCTGTATGAGCCATTAATTGTTTGTATGACTCTTGGGAAAGATGGCGCGTTGGCCTTCTATAAAGGAAAGTTTATCAGGTCTCCCGGTTTCAATATAAAAGCAGTTGATTCAACGGGTGCTGGAGATGTCTTCCACGGTGCATTCATCTATGGCATGTTGGCGGGATTGCCGATTGAGGAGATCCTCAGGTTTGCCAATGCTGCAGCAGCCATGAAATGTCTGAGTCTCGGAGGGCGGCAGGGGATACCCACACTGAATGAAGTCATTGAATTTATTGAATGGAATCGTTGTTAAAGTTTTGTGAATCCGTTTCATTTTAGATTGTCAAAATAACACTGCTGAGAGACAAGAGAGATGCGGATAAAACTTGCTAAGACCGCAGGGTTCTGTATGGGCGTTCGCAGGGCTATGGACATTGTGCTGGACAAAATAAACGGGAAAGAGAATATCTACACCTATGGACCTCTGGTGCACAACCCTCAGGCCATTGAGATGCTTGAGAGCAGAGGCGTAAAGGTTCTCCATGAATTGGATGAAGAAATTTCCGGAACGGTGATCATAAGGGCCCATGGAGTTCCACCCCAGGAACTTGCAATGATCCAGGGAACAGGTTTGAAAATCCTGGACGCCACATGTCCCAGGGTCATGAAGGTCCAAGCAATAATAAAAATGCAAGTCAAAGAGGGATTTAATATCATTATTGTAGGAGACAGGGAACACCCTGAAGTGGTGGGTCTTTTAGGTTTTTGCCAGGGTAGAGGTATGGTCGTCAGCAGTATTGAAGACGTGAACCATCTGCCGGAAGAAATGAAAAAGGTCAGTGTTGTTGCTCAGACAACCCAGGATACGTCTGAATTTGAAAGAATTGCCAAGAAGATACAGGAGAAATTCTCTGAAGTAAAAATTTTCAATACCATATGCAATTCGACTGCTAAAAGGCAAAATGAGGTTCTTCAGCTGACAAAAAATGTTGATGGAATCGTCGTCATTGGTGGTCGAGACAGCGGAAACACCCAGAGATTGGTTAAAATATCAGAATCCACAGGCACCCGAACTTTTCATGTGGAGACGGAAGAGGATCTTGATCTTAAAAAACTGGCAGGACTGAGTTCTATAGGAATAACTGCAGGAGCCTCAACACCAAGTTGGATGATAAACAGGGTAGTGGAAAAGATAGAGAACTTCCAAAGAGAGCAGAGACCTCTACTGTTGAGGCTTTGGTCAAACTTCCTGGAATTTCTGATAAACGGGAATCTCTATGTTGCATTTGGCGCAGGCTGCCTTACTTACGTAAGTTGTTTGCTTCAAGGTATTGATCCAAAACTCTCCTATTTATTAATAGCCGGCTCTTATGTGTTCGCAATGCATGTACTCTATTATTTTACCGATAGAGATGCGGCGAAGTTCAACGATCCCGGCAGAGCAGAATTCTACAAAAGACACAGGGAGATATTTATTACTCTTGTTATTCTCTCTGCATTGGTATCACTCTTTCTCTCATTTCAAATAGGATTGGAGACTTTTCTTTTCTTCTCAATCATCTTTCTTTTTGGATTGATGTACGGAGTTACCATCATACCCAAAGGCTTGAGAAAGATATTAAAATATAAGACACTCAAAGACATACCCGGTTCAAAGACCTTGTTTGTGGCCCTAGCTTGGGGAGCAGTCATTTCTGTGCCGCCTGCCCTTGCTGTGAATCAGAGAGTCAGTATATCAACAGGCATAGCTTTTTTATTTGTCTCTATTCTGGTTTTTGTTCGTTCAGCTTTCTTTGACATTACAGATATTCAGGGGGATCGAATCGTAGGGAAAGAGACCATACCAATTATAATAGGGGAGGGAAAGACAAAGAATTTGCTTCGGTTTTTGTTAGGGATTACACTATTGATCCTTTTGGCATCTTACCCCTTAGGTTTCACCCCATCCATGAGCTATCCACTTTTAGCGTGTGTTTTTTATGCTTACACTTACCTCATGATTTATGAGAGGAAGATGATTTCACATGGTATACTGTTGGAAAGTATGGTAGAGAGCAATTTTGTGCTCGGATGGTTGGTTGCTCTTGCATGGTTATTTTTCGTCCTTTAAATCATCTATAAACCTCCAGGATTGGTGACCGTTTCAGATCGTATTCAGTTTATCCTCTTCAAATGTCCAAACGTATTCCTACGGTGAATACCATCTCTTTCTTTGACTTTCCAAAGAAAGACTCATTTCTGGATGCCCCCGTTATTGAGAACCTATTTAACAATGTTATCCTACTTGTGGTTTGGGTTTGAAGGTAACCGATGGCTTGAATCGAGGGGAGTTTTGAAAACCGACAGCCTCCACGATATTGCCATAGCTTTTCTGAAGTGTATGTAAAGGACCTGTATCAAGAGCATACATGGGGCAAGCGTCCACACAGATGGTTTGTTGTCCCTGTTCCAGGCGGTCTAAGCAAAGGTTGCATTTCTGCATCTTACTGCCCGGTTCCGGACCAAACTGAGGTGCATTCCATGGGCAGGCATTGAGACAGGCTGTGGGACAGTCTTTGTTTCCAAAGCATTTATCCGAATGGACAACCACTATGCCATCGCTCTTTCTTTTTATAATTGCGTTTGCTGGGCAAGCTTTTACACAGGGAGGATCGGCACAGTGATAACACGGCGATGCCAGATAGGCAATGAAAAGATTGGGGAATTTCCCTTCTTCGATAATACCCACTCTCATCAGTCCTGGGGTCCCTTCATTGACAGAGTGCCAATCTTTACATGCAATAGCACAAGTGTAACAACCGGTGCATCGGGTCTGATCAAAATAAAAACCTATCTGAGTCATGAGGACATCTCCTTTATGCCTGCTTTGTCAATTCCACCTGAACCAGAGCACTGTTCATAGGAAAAGCTCCTCCAGGAGATCGTTCATCACTGGTGAGAACATTGGCACAACCACCCCGGTCCACTCCATCTTTGTCAGGATCATACCAGGCTCCCTGACTCACATTCACCACTCCCGGCATAATACGTTCCGTCACTTTTGCGGGGATGCGTATATGTCCTCTATTATTAAATACATCTACCATGTCTCCGTTGTTGATGCCGCGTTTTGCAGCGTCAATTGAATTAATCCACACGGAATGGGATTCCACCTCTCTTAACCATGGGACATTGTACCAAGTGGAATGCGCCCTGGTCTTATGATGAGTAGTGAGGAGCTGAAGGGGATATACTTCTGCCAAAGGAGAGTCGTAATTTTCCTTGTGACTGAGATATTTGGGGATGGAAGGCATCAAGGGATTATTCATCTCCTTCATGTGTTCACAGTAAATTTCAATTTTGCCTGACAGGGTTGGAAAGGGATTGTCTTTGGGATCATTGATTTGCTCTTTAAAGGAAACAATGGGTTCAGACAATTTGATTTTCATAACGCCTTTGTGTTTCATTGCATTATAGTCGTGAATATCATCACGGGAGTTGGCAATATGGCGAAGAATGTCGTCTTCGCTCACTTCTGATAATTTATCAGAGAGACCAAGTTTCTTTGAGAGGTCTCGGCATATCTCCATATCGGATTTTGACTCGTGAAGTGAATCGATGGCCTTGTTCAGGTAAATGTAATATGGGGAACCGAGCCAGGGGGGTGCGATATCATTTCGTTCCATGAAAGTATTAACGGGGAGTATAATGTCTCCCATACGGGCGGTGGGTGTCATAAACTGTTCGTGAACAACAATGAACTCCAGGGATTTAAAGGCCTCTTCCCCTCTACGGGTATTTGGATGTTGATTAATATAGTTGCTTGCGACCACATACGCCATTTTAATGTCGGTGGGGTAACCTCCTTCCCGTCCTCGCAGGATCGCATCAAAGATTTTACTCCCGTGGATACGGGCGCTGTTGGGATTGGTGCCACCCCGTAGCTTATGGAGACTGTCTTTGCGGGGCGGGGCCCCCTTTTCCACCGGATTTCGCGATCCATGGGTTCCGGATGCTGTCTCACGGCTGGAGTAAGCCCTCATAAATCCGGCTGCATACCCTCCATTGATACCGACGTTTCCAGTGATCGCTGTTAACACATTGGCAGCTCTTGAGTACTGTTCTCCCATTGCGGTCCGAGCAGGTCCCCAACCGGCGATGAGAGCCCCGGGTTTCATGGTGGCGTATTCCCTTGCCAGATCGATGATCACCTCTTTGGGCACTGTTGTAATGGTCTCCGCCCATTGAGGAGTCTTTGGGATGCCATCCTCCCGGCCCAGAAGGTAGTCTTTATATTTACGAAAGCCTATAGTATACTTTTCAATAAAAGCGTGGTCCTGAATATCTTCAGTAATAATGACATACGCCATGGCAATGAGCATGGCTGCATCTGTGCCGGGACGGATGGGAATCCACTGATGGGCGAAAGTAGCTGCGGAATCTGTGTATATGGGGTCCACCGCGACTATTTTAATCCCCTTTTCTCTCACTTTGGCCAGATAGAGGTTCGTCTCAGGGTCCCAAATGGTGTTGGCCGGGTTCCAGCCCCACATGATCACCATGCGGGAATTGAGAAGATCATCCCGTGAATTACCGGTACGTATAGTTCCATATGTTGCCATGGAAGCAAAAAGTGGTCCTTCGTATGAGGCGGCTCCCCATTCACGGGTGAATCCACCAAATTGGAGAAGCATTCTTCCCACTTGAATAGCGCCGTGGAGCATTCCCTGGTTACCCGAGCCTCCGGCCAGCAGAATGGCGGAGTTTCCATAGGTCTCTTTTATTCGTAGAAGTTCAGAGGCAACCGTGTTGAGGGCATCATCCCACGAGATGCGTTCAAACCGCCCTTCTCCCCTTTCTCCTATGCGGCGCAACGGATATTTCAACCTGTCCGGAGAATGAACTCTCTGTCTATAGCCGCGCCCACGGAGACATGCACGTATTTGAGGTTCTTCGCCGTTATCGGTCTCGATTCTTATGATCGTATTGTCTTTAACATGGGCCCTGAGGACACAACGCCCCCCACAGTCATGACAACAGCCTGTGGGTACAATAGTGACATCTTTTTCGGCCATTTCCTGCTCTCTCATTCCGAACCTGCCTTTCTTGAGATGAAGGTCCGTGGTTCATTATAAGCATTCCATATAATGTGTGACAACTATAGGACAGATGTCTATGCCTGTCAATGAAGAATATATCCGACAGATTGCAAGAACGTCGTAATGTTGTGTCCATCCAGAAATGAGATATATTTTGTAATGTCAAGAAGACGAAGATTGTTCCCGCAGAAATACATTGGGTATATACGGGCACATTGCAATATACCTTTACATATAAGTCTGACATGGAGATTGCAGAAAATAACCACTGATTAATAAATTATTGATTGACAAACAAGGGCTTTTGCCTTATCTTAAGCATGTTTTAAAGGGGACATCTATTTCAACTTCTATCTTCGACTTCATTCATCTCGCGTAAATGCTTCCACTTTTAGAAAAGAGCGAAATGTTCGCTAAGAACCTGTATTGATCGTTTCTGCATCTTCCTGTCCACCCTCCTGGTTCCCGTTTCAGTCCAATTACAAATGCCCGTTTGGAATGTACCAAAAATGAGTAAAGTTTGTTGAGAGGATCGTGAAGATAAAACAAATTACTCTATTCTTCATCAGATAGATGGATTTGTTTGTTATTGGATTATTAGAAATGAAAACAAGTTTTGATTAGGTGTAAAGGGGGTGAGAGTTGCTTAATAAAAGAGTTGTTTGTGTATGGATTGTTTTGACTTTTTAAAAGGTTATGTACATGAAACCGTTTTATACGAGGAGGTAAAAATGGGAAGACTGGATGGCAAAGTGGCAATAATTACCGGATCCGGAAGAGGTCTTGGGAGAGGTTTTGCCCTTAATATGTCGAAAGAGGGCGCTTCCGTGGTTGTCAATGATGTTGACGATTCCGCGAACCAAGTCGTTACAGAAATTGAATCAAGCGGTGGAAAGGCAGCTGCCCTTATCGGTGGTGTGGGAACAAAAGAAGTAGCTGAACAGTTAGCAGAAACGGCTGTGAATAAGTTCGGTAAGCTTGACATCTTGGTGAATAATGCAGGGATTATCCGAGACGCCATGTTGCACAAGATGGAGGAGAAACAATGGGATGATGTTATTACCGTTCACCTCAAAGGTGCATTTCTCAATACTCAAGCTGCGGTAAAGCACATGATTGCCAACCAGATAAAGGGCAGGATTATTAACATTACCTCGTCAGCCGGACTGTATGGAAACATAGGTCAGGCAAATTATAGCGCAGCTAAAGCCGGATTACTGGGACTGACAAAGTCGAATGCCAGAGAGTTGGTACGATATGGAATCTGTGTCAATGCGGTGGCCCCGGCAGCGCAGACAAACATGACTGACTCAATGCCTGAAAAAGTACGAGAAATGTTTTATAAGCAACTTGCCGCCATGTCAACAATCCAGAGGATGGGTCAACCTGAGGATGTTGCCCCTACTGTTCTTTTCTTGGCGTCCGATGATTCCTACTTCGTGACCGGTCAGGTCATCTGCGCCATGGGAGCGACAGGAGTGATATAAACACGTACATATCCATATTCTGGATACACAGCAAAAGTGTGTTCAGGATGCGGAGATAATGAATATCAGCGGAGATCCTTATGAACGACGTTACAAGAAGGCGAAAAAGTTCATGATCCGTACTTCTTAGCAGGGCTTTTTAACAATTTCCAATGAATTGTCATGGAAAATATCGTCATGTGAATTGTGCGAGAACCGATTTCATATTGACACCAAGCCGATTTTATGATAGAGATATATCAATTTTATTAGAAGTTTCACTGTATATGATTGATTTCATACAAAAATTGGGGGCTGTAGCTCAGTTGGGAGAGCGCTTGAATGGCATTCAAGAGGTCAGCGGTTCGATCCCGCTCAGCTCCACCATTGAAAACAAGAGGTTAGCAATATCAGCTAACCTCTTTTTTATTGAGGGCTTGAGTAAGTTTTTATCGATCCTGAGATAGATCAGCTACTTTTTGCGCTTCAATAAATCTTCGAGACCGGCGAATGGCTTTTGAGTAGAAGGTGGCTCATGCTCACTTCCCAGCGTAGCCTCGTCATACAATTCCCCATCCACAAAATACGAGTGTTCATTGTCGTGACAGTAGAGACACAGAAGCTCCCAGTTGCTGCCGTCAGGTGGATTATTATCGTGGTCATGATCTTTATGATGAACCGTGAGCTCGCGAAGTCTCTTGCCGGTGAATTCGCGCCCACATCTTGCACAGATCCACGGGTACATCTTGAGCGCCCGCTCCCGGTAAGTATTCTCCCGGCACTCTCGGTCATGCCTGATCTGTGCCATAATCTCATCCTTACTCTCATCCGTTATTCCAGTCTTTTTCAGTGGCATGTGTTCACACTCCATTCGTTCTGCCAGGGCTTTTCTCTCTTTCCTTCATCTTCTCTTTCATCTGAAAAACCTTTCATACAAAAATGTATTTGTGCTTCTCCTCAGAGAAATCCCGCTCACGCCATGCTTCTACAGCACAAGTAAGCTCCTTGCTAGCTTTACTGACCTCGGTGGCAGAAATGCTTCGGCCAATGAGCCTCTCAGACATCATCGACAGTGTCCTCGTGCTCATGCCAGCCAGAAACATTACACAGAACTCCTCGAATCACACCTTCGTATTGTTTGCTTCGAGGAATAACTCGTTGATAAGTTCAAGGACTTCTGTGACAGTCACTTCCATCTTCATTGGCGCTTCTCCTTTCTATTCGGGTTTTGTGATCAATTCCCTTTTAAAGGAAAAGCGCCTTTTTTTCTACCTTTTTCTGAATTCACACAAAATATAATCCACTACTTGATGATTTATCTTAACGATTCTTTGATGACTTTAAAAATATATGGGGCAGACTTATTAAACCCTTAGGGAGAAAGAGCATAATAATTATCAATAAAGGTCCATAGATCAATGGTTGAAATTCTTT